>JBDTXY010000288.1:0-4267 GCA_040005945.1 Acidobacteriota bacterium | reverse complement strand
TTGATCTTTCGGATCTCGGCGGAGGAGAAGGCGACGGCCTCCGTCCCCGCAGAGACCAGGAAGACGCGGTCCTTGGCCGGGAAGCGGCGGTCCGCGGTTTGCATTCCCGAAACGCCTTCCCAGGAAGAGCGCGTGTAGAGCTTGATCCGCAGCGGCACGGCCGAGAGGTCTCCGGTCTCCAGGCAGAGGGTCTCCGGGAGCAGCTCCTCCCAGGCTTCGGACGTCGTCATGGAAGCCGGCAGGATCCGCAGCCTCTGGCCCTCCAGGGGCCCCGAAAGCGCCAAGCCGGTGGCCGGAGTCCAGTATGTGTGCGTCTCCCGGTCCCGCAAGACGAGCATGTCCCGCCAGAGCGCCCCGGAGTTTTCGAAGGTCAGGGTTCGGCCCGCGACGCGCCGGTCCAGGATTCCGGCGAAATCCGTCAGCGCGCAGCGCGCCACAACGTACGGCACTCCCGCGGCCTCGTCGTTGATCACCTCGTAGCTGTCGAGCAGGCCGATCGGGTACATGCGGGGCGTCCCCCAATTGACGCCCAAGACCTTCTCGTCGCGAAAGGGCGGGTCTCCGTGCCGCCGGTACGGGACGTAGCGCGGGAAGTCCAGGCTTCGCAGGCGGCCCGGCCGGGACATTTGGACGACCGGATCGCCCTCCACGACCGCGACGCGGGGCTTGGTCTGGTACTGACTCCTCAAGCAGCCTGAGGGCAAGACCAGGACGCCCAGGAGGGCGCCCGCCGCGAAGCGGTTCATGCGCCCGAGCTCACCAGGTCCGTCTGCGCCGGGGCTCCCGTGGCCTGCCGCACGACGCGGCGATACTGAGAATCGCGCTCGAACGGCTCGCGCCCCGATTCGCGGATGATCCGCTCGAAGTCGGTCCGGGTCAGCCCGGAGGCCGTCGTGGCCCCCGCGGCGTGCGTGATCGTCTCGTCCACCACGGTTCCCACCAGGTCGTCCGCCCCGAAGAAGAGCGCGACCTGCGCCAGCTTCGTGCCGATCTGGATCCAGTACGCCTTGATGTGCGGTACGTTGTCCAAGAGCAGGCGCGCGGCGGCAATGACGCGCAGGTCCAGCTGACCCGTCGAGGGAGGCAGATGCGCCAGCGGCGTGTTCTCGGGATGGAAGGCCAGCGGGATCAGCCCCGGAACTCCGCCGGTCTCATCCTGCAGATCCCGCAGACGCATCAGATGGTCCACGCGTTCCTCGATCGACTCGACGTGGCCGTAGAGCATCGTCGCGTTGGTGCGCACACCCTGCCGGTGACACTCGCGCGCCACCTCGAGCCACCGCTCTCCCGAGATTTTGTTCTTGCAGATGATGTCGCGCACGCGCCGCGCGAAGATCTCGGCGCCTCCGCCCGGGCAGGAATCCATCCCGGCGGCGTGGAGCTCCGCGATCGCCTGGGCCAGCGGCTTGTGGCCGACTTGCGCGATCCAGTCCAGCTCGACCATCGTCCAGGCCTTCAGGTGCACGGTCGGGAAGCGCTCCTTCAAGGCCCGCATCAGGCCGGTGTAGTACTCGAACGGCCACGTCGGGTGAAGCCCTCCCACGATGTGGAACTCGGTGACGGCCTCGCTGTAGCCCTTCCCGGCCTCGGCGACGCACTCCTCGATCGCCATCTCGTATCCGCCCGGCTCGTTCACTTTCTTGGCCCAGGCGCAGAGCGCGCAATCCACCCAACAGAGGTTGGTCGGGTTCAGATACCGGTTGACGTTGTAGAAGGCGAGATTCCCGTGGCGCTGCTCGCGGACATGATTGGCCAGCCGGCCCAGCCCCAGCAGGTCGCGCGTCTGGAAGAGCCGGACCCCGTCCTGGAACGACAGGCGCTCGCCCGCGAGGGCCTTCCCGGCGATCGGGGCGAGGTCGGAATGCTCGAAGGAGGCGGCCAGATCCGTCACGGGATCGCGGGCTTGGTCACCGCTTGGAACGGGTCCTGGGATTCGGAAGCGACGTCATCCACGAACGGGGTCAAGTACGCGTAGCACTCCCAGCAGTACTTTTCCTCGGCGCGAAACTGGAAATCGACGACGCGGCCCACGGCCGGGAAGTCCACGATCTCCTTGCCGCAACGATGGCACATGTCTTTCTGGCCCTTGATCAGCCGCCACACGGGTCCCATGCCCCGCCATGCTATCAGCCCCTAAGCGGCCGTCCGGAGGTCGGTTCCGGCGCGAAGGCGAAAGGCGAGGAGCGCCCCGGTCGCCACGACCGCGAGCCCGGCGCCGAACAGAAACGCGATGCGCGACCCGAACAGGTTCCACAGGACGCCGAAGAGGATCGACGCCGGCAGCGACGCCAGCCCGACGCTCGCATGGAACACGCCGAACGCCCGGCCCCGCACGTCCGCCGGCACCAGGTCCGCGACGAGCGCGCGCTGGGCCCCCTCGGTCAAAGCGTAGAAGAGGGCGTAGAAGGCGAAGAGCGCCCAGATCGCGGCGGCGCCGCGCGCGTACGCGAAGCCGAGGTACGAGGCCGCGTACACCGCCCAGCCCGCCGTGATGGCCCAGACGCGCCCGAGCCGGTCGGCCAGCGCCCCGCCCGGGACTCCTCCCGCGGCCTTGACGCCGTTGAAGAAACCCCACAGCAGGGGAAGCTGCCACAAGGGGATGCCGGAGTCGCGCGCCTTCAGGAGCAGAAAGGCGTCGGTGGAGCTGGCCAGCGTGAACAGCACGAAGATTCCGATCGCGATCCAGAATCGGCGCGGGAGCGCGCTGCGAATCGGTGCGGGCACGGGCACTGGAGCGGGTGTCGTCGGGCGCGGCCTGGGAGCCTCGCGAACCGCGAACACCAGGAGGGCGACCGCCGCCAGACCCGGAACGGCGGCGAGCAGGAACACGGAGCGTTCGTCCGCGAAGACGAACTTGAGAAGCAGCGCAGCCAGCAGCGGTCCGACCAGCGCGCCGGCGTTGTCCATCGCGCGCTGGAGCCCGAAGGCCTTGCCGCGCCTCTCGGGCGGCACCAGGTCTGCGATCAGAGCGTCGCGCGGCGATGTGCGGATGCCCTTGCCGACACGGTCCGCGAAGCGAACCGCGAGCACTTCGCCCCAGCGCGATGCGAATCCGACCAGCGGCCGGGCGACGGCGGCGATCAGGTAGCCGGCGACCACGATCGGTTTGCGGCGGACCGCGCGATCGGACCACCATCCCGAGACGAGCTTCGTCAGCGAGGCCGTCGCCTCCGCGACGCCCTCGATGACGCCGAGCGCGGCGGGGCCCGCCCTGAGCGTCCGCGTCAGGAAGTCGGGGAGGAGGGGATAGATCATGTCGGACGCGACGTCGGTCAGAAACGAGACCCAACCCAAGAGAACGACGCCGCGATCCATTCGGAAATCAGCGTTGTTTTCCATATTAAATCAGGAGGTTATAGACATAAGCCGACTATTATTCGGAACGCCCTGTTACCCCGCACTGATCATAATCGGTCCGTGCGCCTCCACTCCTCCCAGGCCTTCGTCCTCGGCACGCATGCGCTGCGCGAAACCGATCGGATCGTCTCGATCCTGACGCGAGAGTTCGGCAAGAAGCGGGGCGTCGCGCGGGGCGCCCGTCGTCCGCGCAGCGCCTTCGGGGGAGCGCTCGAGCCGATGACCGAGGCCGACGTCGTGTACTACGAGAAGGAGGGAAGCGATCTGGTCTCGATCCGGTCGGTGGACCCGATCCGGGCCTCCTTCTCGCTCTCCACCGACCTCGAACGAGCGCTCCTCCTGCCCGCGATGGCCGAGAGCCTGGAGACCTTCGTGTCCGAGTCGGATCCGGCCGAGCCGTTCTACCGGCTGGCGCGCCACGCCATGGATGCGCTCTTCGCGGGCGGGTCGGCGGCCTCGACCGCGGCCTACTTCGACCTCTGGATCCTGAAGCTTTCGGGCCTCTTCCCGCCGACGCGCGAGTGCGCCCGGTGCGAGACGGCTCTTCCGGAGACCGGGCCGCTGTCCTTCGATGAGAGGCTTCCGGGATTCCTGGGCCCGGAGTGCGCGAGCGCGGGAGTCCGGATCACGGCGGCCGGGCGCCGGACGCTGGCCCAGTTTCTCTCGGGCCCGCTCGATCCGTCGGCCGACTTACCGGGCCTGGCCGAGGTCGCCGCGGTCACGCGCCTATCGCGGCGCCACTTCCTGGGGCACGAGTTGAAGTCGCAGCGGGTGCTCGCGGAGGTGCTGTCGTCGCCTTCGCTGCGTTCGGGGGTCTGCCTTCGGCACCGGCGAGCGGCTCGCCCGGGTGCGGGCTCGACCGCTCGGCTGACCGCCTCACTCCGCTACGGCTCCCGCGGCGCGAACCTCC
>JBDTXY010000287.1:0-4283 GCA_040005945.1 Acidobacteriota bacterium | reverse complement strand
CGGTTGCGGTAGAGGCGGTTGCCGTCGCCGCCGGCGACGAAGATGTCGGCTCTACCGTCGCCGTCGAAGTCCAGGACCGCCGCCCCGGGCGGCATGTGCTCGCCGGGGATCGGGACGTTGCGGGCGGCGTTGGGAAGGAAGGCCCGGTGCGCGCGCGTGAGCCCCGCCTGCTCCGCGACGTCTTCGAAGAGCGGTTCAGAGGCCGAGGCCGCGAGCCAGCCTTCGAGCCAGCCCGACTCCATCTGCCAGCCGCCTCCGGCCGCTCGCCTGAGGACCGCGTGGATCTTCCCGCCTTCCTGGCGCAACTCACCGGCCAGACCGCGGCCCGACAGGAAGAGGGCGAGGAGGACCTCGCGCTTGGCCCCGCGGCGCTGGAAGCCGAAGAGCGTCGCCTCGGTGCGCCCGAGGGAAGTGAACCGGCGTCGGATTTCCGCCATTCTCTGGATGAGCTCCGCCGGGCCGCGATCGCCGGCGGGAGCGGCCGCCGCGCGAAAGACCGCGACGGAAAGGGGAGCGCGCACAGAGACGGGCTCGAGCGCGTCCGCCGGCAGGGGTCCGGACCACCGGAAGCCCGCCGCGAAGAGATCGGGCGGGGGCGCTCCCGCCTTCCAGCCCTCCAGGAGCGCCTCGGCGTATCGCGAGGTCCCGTCGGAGTAGTCCTCCAGCGTGGGCAAGGGCTTACCCCGGCGGGAGGCGCAGGAAGCGGCGAGCAGCAGTGCGGCCACCACGAGCACACCGGTGGCGGGAAGGCGCGGCCGCATCGGCGAAACTATAATGCGCCCCCTTGTCCTCAATTGCCGAGCGTCTCCGCGAGCGCATTGCGCGCGAAGGGCCCATCTCCTTCGCCGAGTTCATGGGCTCTGCGCTCTACGATCCGGAGGACGGCTACTACTCGCGCGGCGCGGCGATCGGGGAAGGGGGAGATTTTCTGACCTCTCCCCACGTCTCCGCGGCGTTCGCGGCCACCTTTGCGCGGCTCTTCGCGATGGATGCGGAACGGCTCTCCGGCCCGGTCGATTTCGTCGAGGTGGGCGCGGGCGGGGGACGCTTCCTGGAAGACTTCGCCAATGCCTTGCAGCAGATCGATCCGGAAACCCATCGGCGTCTGCGCCTCACGGCCGTGGAGCCTTCGCCCGCGGCTCGGCAGGCGCTCGCGGCCCGCCGCGTTCAGCCTGCGCCTCGGATCTTCTCGAGCGCCGAGGAAATCTCGGCCGAGGGCGTCACCGGGTGGATCTTCTCCAACGAGCTCTACGACGCCCTTCCCGTCGTGCGTGTCGCGGGCTCGGACCAGGGACTCCTGGAGGTGCGCGTCGATGCCCAGGGGGACGCCTTCGTCTGGTCCCCGGCGCCCGCTTCCGAGGCCCTCCGTGCCGCCTTCGAGAGCGCCGGAGTCATCCTCCAGCCGGGCCAGAAGGGGGAGTTCGCGCCGGCGGCCGAGCCGCTCCACCGTTGTCTCGCGCGAGCGCTGACCCGCGGCTGGATCGTGACCGTGGACTACGGACATCCGGCGCGCATTCTCTACCACCCCTTCGCGCGCCCGGAGGGAACCTTGGCCGTGCACACCCGCGGCCGCCGCGGCGGAGATCCCTTGCTCTGTCCGGGCGAGCAGGACTTGACCGCGCACGTGAACTGGGACGCGCTCATCCGCGCGGGCGAGGCCGAAGGGCTGCGCGCGGATCGCCTCGCGCGGCAGGGCATTTTCCTGACCGAATCGGGAATCTTCGACTTTGCCGGAAGCGACTCGGAGAAGTGGCGCATCTATCGGCTCGTGGATCCCGCCGGGATGGGGGAGGAGATCTCCGTGCTCGTCCAGTCCAAGGGCGTGGCGGTCGGCCCGGCGACGCTGTGACGCGGCCCTCGCAATGGAGCGCGGGATCCCTCGTCGCTGCGATCCTCGGGATGACGGGCTGCTGCGCGCCTCGGGAACGACGGGCTGCTGCGCGCCTCGGGAACGGGCCACACGTCGTTCTACTCAGGATGACAGGGGCCTGCGCGTCCGATAGAATGCCGGGCCGGTGGGTCACTACTTCCCCATTTTGATTTTCGCGGTATTCTCCGCGGCCTTGCCGCTGGGGACGATCGTGGCCGCGCGCGCGGTCCAGAGCCGCAAGCCCAATCCCGCCAAGCTCGAGCCGTACGAATGCGGTGTCGAACCCTCGACGTCCGCGTTCGATACCCGATTCTCGGTCCGGTATTTCCTGATCGCCGTGCTCTTCGTCGTCTTCGACGTCGAGACGATCTTCCTGTTCCCCTGGGCGATCATGTTTCACAAGCTGGGCCTCTTCGGGTTGGTCGAGATGCTGGTCTTCCTCGCGATCCTGATCGTGGGCTACGTCTACTGCTGGAAACGCAAGGCCCTGGACTGGGCATAGGCCCGAGGAGAGGGAACGGCGCATGGGCTTGGTCGACAACCGCTTCGAGGACAACATCGTGACGACGTCGGTGGACGCGGTGATCAACTGGGCGCGCCGGTCCTCGATCTGGCCCATGCAGTTCGGCCTGGCCTGCTGCGCGATCGAGATGATGGCCGTGATGGACGCGCGCCACGACCTGTCCCGGTTCGGCGCCGAGGTCTTCCGGGGCACCCCGCGGCAGTCCGACCTGATGATCGTGGCGGGGACGGTCGTGGAGAAGATGGCTCCGATCGTCAAGCGCCTCTACGATCAGATGCCCGAGCCCAAGTGGGTCATCGCGATGGGCTCGTGCGCGACCTGCGGCGGGCCCTACCGGACCTACGCCGTCACGCAGGGCGTGGATCGCATCGTGCCGGTGGACGTCTACGTCCCCGGATGTCCGCCGCGGCCCGAGGCGCTCATCTACGGGATCATGGCGCTGCAGAAGAAGATCGACCGGATGAAAGTCATCCGCAAGGCGTCCTGATTGGCGGACGAGCAGCCGGCTCCCGCGGCGGAGAAGCCGAAGGAAGCCCCCAAGGCGAAGCTCGAGGCGGTGGACGCCTCCGGCCATCCGTGGGTGCGTTCGATCCGCGCCGCGCTGCCGGACTCCGTCGTGTCGGCCAAGGAGTACGCCAAGCAAGTGACGGTCGTGGTGCAGCGGGACGCGATCGCGCGCGTGGCGCGCCATTTGAAGGACGCCGAGGACTTCAAGTACTGCGTGGACGTGACCGCGGTCGATTGGAAGGACCGCACCCCCCGCTTCGAGGTGGTCTACCACTTCTATTCCTTCTCCAAGAATGACCGGATTCGCGTCAAGTGCGGCGCGGCGGAAGGGGAGGAAGTGCCTTCGATCGCGGCCGTGTACCTGGCGGCGAATTGGTGTGAGCGCGAAGTCTGGGACATGTTCGGGATCCGTTTCTCGGGCCATCCGGATCTCCGCCGCATCCTGACCTGGGACGGATTCCAGGGCCATCCGCTCCGCAAGGACTTCCCGCTGGAGGGCATCGACACCGGCGCCGCCATCTATCCCGAGGAATGGCCCGAAGGCGGCGGCCCGTCCAAGGACGATCCCAACCGGAAGGCCGTGTCGTGAGCGAGGAGAAACCCTTGTCGCAGGCCGAGAAGGACGAGGCCGCGTACTTCGCCCGGCGGGCGACGCAGCAGGGCATCGCGCTTCCCCTATCGCCCGTGGCGCCGCCGGAGCCGCAGACGCTGTTCGACGTCCAGGAGATGGAGCTCAACTTCGGGCCCCAGCACCCCTCCACGCACGGCGTCCTGCGCCTGGTGCTCAAGGTCGACGGCGAGAAGATCCTGGAGGCCAAGCCCGACGTCGGATACCTCCACCGCGGCACCGAGAAGCTCTTCGAGACCGAAACCTACCCGATGGGCATTCCCCACACGGACCGCATGGACTACGTCGCGGCCGCCACGAACAATCATGCGTTCTGCCTGGTCGTCGAGAAGCTGCTGGGCGTCGAGGTCCCGCGTCGCGCGCAGCTGGTGCGCGTGATCCTGGACGAGCTTCAGCGCCTGTCCTCGCACCTCGTGTGGCTGGGCACTTCCGGGATCGACCTGGGAGCCGTCACCCCGTTCTGGTACGCCTTCCGCGAGCGGGAGCAGATTCTGGACTTCTTCGAGGAGTACTGCGGCGCGCGGCTGACGTTGAACTGCATGCGCATCGGCGGCCTCCCGTTCGACCTGACGCCGGGGTGGACCGAGCGGCTGCTCGAGTTCATCGACGATCTGCCGGCGCGCATCGACGACTACGAGCAGCTCTTGACCGACAACCGGATCTGGAAGATGCGGACCGTCGGGGTGGGCGTGATCTCCGCAGAAGAATGCGTGGAGTGGGGCCTGACGGGCCCGATCCTCCGCGCGTCAGGCCTG
>JBDTXY010000286.1:0-4291 GCA_040005945.1 Acidobacteriota bacterium | reverse complement strand
GAGCATGGGAAGCCACATCACGTCGGTGATCGGCCTGCCGACGACCCCGACGAGCTCCAGCGGAAGCAGAACCACGATCAGGATCGACCCGAGCACGCCCAGCCACGCCAGCGCGACGGGAACGATCCGGCCGCGCAAGAGGAGGTAGGCGAAAATCGTGCTGCCGAAGGCGAAGAAGGTCGCGCCGAGACTCCGATGCGGGACCTTCAGCAAGTATGCGGCCACGGCATCCACCGCCGCGGGGCTGGGCGCGTGGGCTCCGGTCGTCGTCGCGAGCCAGAGGCTTTTCAGCATCTCCGGCAAGGAGACGGCGCCGATCACGCCCTCGGCGACGCGAAAGGTCATGCCGAGCAGCGCGAGGTCGCCGTCGGCGTCGCGCGTGATCGCGTACAGCGTCACCCCCAGCACCAGAGCGCAGACGCAGCCGAGCATCTCGAGCACGAAGGCCACGCGCATCTGCGGCACATGCTGGGCGATGTTCGCGAGCTTCGCGGCGGTCCCTTCCCCGCTGCTCGCGCGGTTGGACATGATGATCCCGGTCAGGGCGACGGCGATGTAGACGAGGAATGCGAACCCGGCCACTTTGGCGTTGTTCCTGCGAGTCATTGATTCTCCTTGCGCAAGGGAGTCCTTGGAAGAATTCTACGAGCCTCGGAACTCAAAAGTTCCGGATCATCGGCCCGCCCGAACGAGTTTTTCCTAGCTGACGAGCGCCCGGCGCGAGGCGAGAGCCGGAACGCCGCCGGCGATCAGGCCGATCGCGAGACCGAGGAAACCGATGGCGCCGGCTGGCAGGCAGCCGAGGGATGCGGGAAACGCGAGCGCGGCTAGGGCGCCCGCCCAGAAGGGCACGCCGTTGGCCCTGCAGGCTCGCAATCCCAGAATGATGCCCGCGGCGACGCCTCCGATCCCGCAGATCCACGGACCGCGCTCGGACAGGAGAACGCAAAGGCCCGGATCGATGACCTGGATCGCCGCGGGGAGCAGGCAGGGCAGGATTCCCGCGAACGCGCCGGCGCGCGTGCCGTCCTCGTAGCCTTCGCCTCGCATCCGGCCCGCAGCGACGACGAGGGCGAATCCCGCGAGGCAGACCGCGGCCCAGGAGCCGTGGTTGCACGCCAGAAAGCTCGGCGTCGCGACGAGGGCAGCACCCGCGCCCCTCCAGAGAGCGCCCTGGAGTCTCCCCCACTCGTAGGCGCGGCGCGCGGCCAGAATCAACGGGGCTCGAACGAGCTCAGAGACTGCCATGGTTCATCCTCCAGCGAGACCTCAGACGCGCCAGGGCCCTCTCGACACGCTTGCGGAACGTGCCTCCGGGAAGATCCGGTCGCTCGCCGCGGGCGTACGCGAGCAGCGTCTCGACGTCGGACGGCGAAAGCTCGGCG
This sequence comes from Acidobacteriota bacterium, assembly GCA_040005945.1. Taxonomy (GTDB): domain Bacteria; phylum Acidobacteriota; class Thermoanaerobaculia; order UBA5066; family Gp7-AA6; genus DAHUXD01. The sequence goes on along the minus strand of JBDTXY010000286.1, from coordinate 2,906 downwards.
AGGGCCCGGTCGAGCGCCGCGCTCGTCTGGCGTGTCATCGCCGCCGCCTCCGGAGACAGCGAGGCGTCGGCGCGCTCCGGCAGGTCCTCTGCGGGAGACTCTCGCCGCCGCCGGCCGCGGGTCCGCACCGTCCGGATCTGCCAGGCGGCCACTCCGAGGGCCCACGACAGCGCGTCGCGGCGGGGGTCGAACTCGCTCGCCCTCGTCAAGACGCGCAGCAGCGTCTCCTGGGCCGCGTCCTCGGCCTCTCCCGCGGGCAGGCACCGCCCCGCGAAGCCGCGGAGGAGCGGCCACAGCCGGAGGAAGACGGGATCGAACGCCGCTCGCTCGCCGCGCGCGAGCGCCGTCAGATCTCGCTGGAGCGCGGCGCGCTCGCCCGCATCCACCCGTGAGCGCGCGGCGCTACTTCGGACAGGACTTGGCGCAGCAGCAACAGGCGGGGCTGTCCGCCTTGCAATCGGCTTTTGTCTTGCCGTTGGTCCCCTCCGCCCAGGCGACTCCGATCGAGAGCGCAACCACCGCCCACAACGCCAGCCATCCCTTCTTCATGCCCGATCTCCGGTTCGACCCCGGCGGCCAATCGCCGCGGTCGCTACGGAGATAGGCGGATCGGGGCGCAGGCGTGACAGAGTCTCCGGCGGCGAACTCGTCCAGGCTCGCCTCGCTTGGTAACCTTGGGTCGATGACCTCGGATCGGGACCGTGAGATCTCGCCGCCGCCGTCGGATCCGGATGCTGCCGATCCGCGGCCCTTCCCCGACAGCCTCTGCCATCGCTGCGCGGCTCCGCCCCAGTACATCCGGACGCAACGCTCGACGTTCATCCGCTGCCCGATCCTGAAGCTGTATCCACCCCAGCCGGTGATCGCATGCGAAGCGTTCGAGAGCCTGGAGGACGCGAAGAAGTCGGACGGGTCCTGACATACTCCGGGTCGCTTGACCCCCAATTCACCAGCGCCTCTCCCTCGCCCGCCCTTCCTCTGTCGCCGCCCCTTCCTGTGGGCGCTCGTCGGGGTCGGCGCCGCGCTGCGCGTTTTCCAGTACGTCTCGGACACGTCGCTCTGGTTCGACGAGCTCTCGCTCGTCCGAAACCTCGTTCACCGTTCGGCCTCTCAGCTCCTCCGGGAGCCGCTCGAATACCACCAGGTCGCGCCCGTCGGCTTCATGGTCGCGGAGAAGGGGATCAGCCACGTCCTCGGAACGAGCGATCTCGCGTTCCGCTTCCTCCTCCTGCCGATCGGCCTCGCGGCGCTCGTCCTCTTCGTCCGGCTCGCCGAGCGCCTGCTCGAGGGTTACGCGGTTCCGTTCGCCGTCGCGGCCTTCGCGATCGGCGGGCCGTTCATCCGCTACTCGGCGGAGATCAAGCAGTACGGGATCGACGTCGCGGCAATGCTGGCGTTGAGCCTGATCGCCCTGCGGCTTCGCGACGCCGACGCGACGTGGACCCGGTGCGCGCTCGCCGGGTGCGCCGGCGCGATCCTCGTCTGGTTCTCCCAGGGAACGGTCTTCGTGGTGGCCGGCCTCGGCGCGGCGCTTCTGCTGGCGTGGCTGCGCGATCGCGACGCGCAGACCCGGCGCGCCATCCTCGTCGCGGTCCCGATCTGGGCGGCCGCCGCCGCCGCCGCGACCCTGGTGTCCTTGCGCCACATGTCGCCTGCCACCAAGGCATTCATGGAGCAATTCTGGCGATACCGGGGAGGATTCTTCCCGTGGCCGCTCCGCAAGCCCGGCGACGCGCTCTGGCTCTGGGACCGGGTCACGCAGCTCTTCGGGGACGGGATGGTCCTCCGGTATCCGTGGCCCGCGGTCTACAGCATTCTCGCCATCGCCGGCATGATCGTCTTGTGGCGTCGCAACAGGTTCGGCGCGCTGGTCCTGCTCGGCCCGTTCGCGGTGACCGCGCTCGCGGCCGTCGCCCAGCAGTACCCGTTTCGCACGCGGCTCGTGCTGTTCCTGCTTCCGGCGCTCCTCCTGGCGGTGGCCCAGGCCGCGGAATGGATCCGACAGAGGGCGGCGCGCCTCCATCCCGCGGTGGGAGGGGTGTTGATGGCGGCGCTCTTCTTCGCCCCCGCGCGGGCGTTTCTCGAGACTCCGCCGCCATATCGGATCGAAGACCACAAGAGCGTTCTCGCCTTCTTCCGGGAATATCGCAAGCCCGGCGCCGCCGAGTACGGTCTCGGCCCCAACGACTACCAGCTCGGCGGGTGCTGGCGCGACGATCGGCGCGCCTACCTCCGCGACGTGGACCGGTACCGCGGCCTCTCCCGCGTTTGGCTGATCGCCGGCGGCGTTCCGCCCTTCCACCAGGCGCGGTCCAGCATTGAGAGCTACCTCGCCGCGATCGGCGTTCGCAGGGAGGGAATCACGATCCCGTCCGAAAAACCCCTTGACCCCGTGAGCGCCGATCTCTTCGACTTGAGCGATCCCGCGCGGCTCGCCGCGGCTTCGGCGGACACCTTCCCGCTGCCGCCGCCCGGCGACCTATTGCCGGTCTGCGGGGAGTGGGTGCTTCCTGTGCGGTAGTTTGAGACTCTAACCCCACCCCCGCCATCCTCTTGATGCTCCGGCGTCTAGGCCTTCTGCATTGCCTGGGGACTCGCGTACTTCTTCTGGCGCCGGGTGCAGGCCGCGCCGGCCAGCGCTAGGATGACAACATGAAGAAGTCGGTCGCGAGCCAGGGCCAGTCGGCGTCGGAGCTCATCTCTAAACGAATCGCCGCGCTCGGCGACTGGCGCGGGAAAACCCTCAGCCGGATGCGCAAGCTCATCAAGCAAGCGGTCCCGGACGTCGTCGAGGAGTGGAAGTGGGGCATTCCGGTTTGGTCGCATGGCGGCATCCTCTGCACCGGCGAGACCTACAAGAGTGCCGTGAAGCTCACCTTCGCCAGGGGCGCGTCGCTGAAGGATCC
>JBDTXY010000285.1:0-4296 GCA_040005945.1 Acidobacteriota bacterium | reverse complement strand
CCCGCATCGCGAACCTCCACCCTCCTTCGTCGGGTGACTATTCGCGATGCGAGCTTCAGCCGCCTTCTGGCGCGGCGAGTCGATGAAGCCGTCATCCCGAGCTTTCGCTCGAGATGACGGGCTAGGGCGGCAAAGAACCTAACGAACTCTCCTCCACGATCGCCTCGGCCTCGATCTCGACCAGCATCGCGGGATCGATCAGCGCGCTGACCTCGACCATCGTCGCGGCGGGGCGGATGCCGCCGAAGAACTCCCCGTGCGCGCGGCCGACTTTTTCCCAGTCGCCGATGTCGGTCACGTACATACGCGTGCGGACGACGTCCTCCAGGCGAGCGCCGGCCTTCGAAAGCGCCGCCGCGATGTTGCGCAGGGCCTGGACCGTCTGCGCGTACGCGTCGCCGCTCCCGACGATCTTGCCGTCGGGACCGGTCGCGGTTGTCCCCGAGACGTGGACGACGCCGCCGACGCGGACCGCACGCGAGTAGCCCACGACCGGCTCCCACGGCGTGCCGCTGGAGACGTTGCGGCGCGGCATCAGTTCCTTCCGCCCAGGTCGCCGAGGTATCGGTCCTTCAGGTCGCGGTAGCGGGGTCCGGCCAGGGTCCGGCGCAGCGCTAAGTTGAGAGGGTCTCGAAGCGGGCTTCCGTCCGGCAGCGGAAAGGCGAGATCCTCGGACATGAAGATCTGAGGCAAGATCGCGAGATTCTTGCCCTCGTCGCGCGCCGCGTAGTACCGCAGGATCGCCTCGCCGAACATCACCGCGTCGATCTTCCTCTGCTTCAGGGCTCCGACCGCCGCCTCGAAGCTCGGATACAGCCGGACGGGCACCTGATTCCGCCGGAGGAAGTCGGCCGGTGCGGAGCTGTCGAGAGCGCCCACGACCCGGTGGCGGAGGCTCTCCGTTCCACTCGACTGCTGAAACTCGGCCACGGCGAGAGTCGCAGCCAAGCCGGCCGTCAGGACGACGTAAAGGATGAGGCTGACGAGCATCCAGGCGATCGCGAGGAGCCGTCCGGCGAGCGTGATCGGCACCTTGTCTCCATATCCGACTCCGGTCGTCGTCACCCCCGCCCACCAGATCCCGGCTCCAATGCCGGGCGCCGGGCGGGCCGGGAACTGAGGATTGCGGCGGCGCTCGGCGAGCCATATCGCTCCGCCGAACAGGATGCTCAAGATCGCGATCGCCAGGATGATGTGGGCCGATTCGGACGTCGCCAGCGTCCGGAACAGATTCCACAGGCGGTCATAACGGCTGCGTGGGCGCACGGCGACGGCGAGACCCGTGTTGAGGTAGGTGTGGCTGAAGTCGATGACCCGCTGCCGCTCCTCCGTGGACGCGAACGGGCCGACCGCCAGATCGAGACGTCCGCCGGAGAGCCCCTCCAGGATCTGCGCCTCGGTCTTCTCTTCGAGGCGGTACTTCAATCCGAGGTCGCTCGCGATCTCCTTCCAGATTTCGACGGTGAACCCCCGCCATTCCCCGGACGGACCCTTCATCGCGTATGGCGGGGCCTCGAAGACGCCGACGAGCAACTCCCGGTCCGGCAAGGGATGAGGCACCTGAGCCGCGGTGGCCACGGCCGGGAGCGAGGCCAGAGCCGCCCATGCCAGCATCCGGCCCGCTCTCACGGCTGCTTCCTATCGTTCCAGGTAGGTGTATTTCGGAAAGACCGCCTCGAATTCCCGGTAGATGGCCTGGACTTCGTCCTTCTTGAGCGACCGGCCCGCCACGCGGCCCAGCTGTTTCGAGATCGAGTCCATGATCTCGGTCCGGTCGTAGTTCATGTATTCGAGCACGCGCTCGCACGATTCGCCGGGCAGGATGTCCTCGATGTGGGCCTTGCCGTGCACGTCGATCGTCACCAACACCTCGTGCGCCTCGCCGAAGAGGTTGTGCAAGTCTCCCAGGACGTCCTGGTAGGCGCCCATCAGGCAGACGCCGATGTAATACGGTTCCCCTTCGCGCAGCCCGTGGAGCGGCAGCGTCTCCTTGATGTCGCGCAGGTCGATGAACTTCTCGATCTTCCCGTCGGAATCGCAGGTGATGTCCGCCAGGGTGCCCAGCTCCGAGGGCCGCTCGTTGAGGCGGTGGATGGGCAGGATCGGGAAGAGCTGGTCGATCGCCCAGACGTCGGGCAGGGATTGAAAGACCGAAAAGTTGAGGACGTACTTGTCGGCGAGCATGGTTTCCATGTCCTCGAACTCTTCGGGAACCTCCTTGAGCGTCTTGAGATCGCGGTGGATCTTTTCGCAGATCTGCCAGAAGAGGACCTCGCCCTTGGAGCGATCCTCCAGCGAGAGGTGCCCCAGGTTGAAGAGCGTGAAGAGCTCCTCCTTGTATTGGAGGGAGTCGTGGTAGCTCTCCCGAAGCGTCTTCGCGTTGACGGTCTCGTAGATGCTGGATAACTCCTGGAGCACCGTCGGGTCGCCCGCGGACACCGAGACGCGGCGGCCCTGCTCGATGCGGTCGGCCACGTCCAACACGTTGGTGACGAAGACCGAATGGTAGGCGGTGACGGCGCGCCCCGATTCCGTCACGAGGATCGGCGGCGGCACCTTCTCTTCTTCGCAGATCTGTTGGATGGTGTAGACGACGTCGTTGGCGTACTCCTGGACGGAGTAGTTCATCGACGAATCGAAGGCGGTCTTGGAGCCGTCGTAGTCGACGCCCAGACCGCCGCCCAGGTTCAGGTACTGGATCGGGACGCCCTGGGCGCGCAGCTTCGCGTAGACGCGGCCCGCCTCGCGGATGGCCTCCTTGATCTTGCGGATGTCGGTGATCTGGGAGCCGATGTGAAAGTGGAGCATGACCAGGCAGTCGAGCATCTTCCGGGACTTGAGGATCTTGACGGCCTCGAGCATCTCCGGCGTGGTCAGGCCGAACTTGGCCGATTCCCCGCCCGACTTGGCCCATTTCCCGGAGCCGCGCGCATAGAGCTTGGCCCGCATGCCCAGCAGCGGCTTGACGCCGCGGGCGCGCGCCACCGACAGGATCCGATCCAACTCCGAGACCTTCTCCAGAATGAGCACGACCTTCTTCTTCATCCGAACGGCGTTCAACGCCATCCGGATGAAGGTCTCGTCCTTGTAGCCGTTGCACGTGATGATGCTGTCGGGGGAGAGGTTCGCGGCAATCGCCGCCAGCAACTCGGGCTTGGATCCGGCCTCCAGGCCGTAGCCATACCGGCGCCCGGCCTCGACGATGTGGTCGACCACGACGCGCTTCTGGTTGACCTTGATGGGAAACACGCCGCGGAAGACGCTGCCGTAACCGTACTCCTCGATGGCGCGGCCGAAGGCGTCGTTCAGGTTGGCGACGGCCGCCGAGAGGATCTGGGGAAAGCGGATGACCATCGGCGTCGCGATCCCGCGCGTCCCGACCTCATCCACGATCTGCTTGAGAGCAACGCTCCGCGACGCCTCGCGTGTGGGACGCACCATCAGATCCCCGTCCTCGGAGACATGGAAAAATCCCTTACCCCAGTGCGGGATCCCGTAGAGGCTGGCCGCCTCGGTGAAGCGCGGCGTGTCGAGACGCGGGCGGGCGGAAGCCGCGGGTTTCGCGCGGCGGAGCGGTCGGGCACTGGCCATGCGCGAATCCTACGGTACTTTGGCCTGGCTCAGCGAGCCGACCTGAGAACCGACCCGAGAAGAGGCCGCGTCAGCGCTTGATCTTGTCGCCGAGATCGGAGATGGCCTCCCCGACTTTGCGGCGCGCCTTTCCCAAGCTTTCCTGCAAGCCTCCGGCGGCGCGCTCGTCGGCGCCCTCCTCTTCGAGGTTGGGGTTGTCCGTGAGAGCCCCGACCGCCTCCTTAACGCGCCCCCTCAGATTCTCTTTCTTCCCTTCCAGCTCGTCCTTGTTCATCGTGGCACCTCCCTCTGAGAGGCGTCTGCAGATCCCGTGCCCGGCGAGGCGGCCGGATCGGCGATTTCGGGGGCGAGCAACGCCGCCCCCGCGCCGCGGATGGTGACCTGGTGCAGGGGAAAGGGCAGTCGGATCCCTCGCCGCTTGAGGGTGTCGTGAATGTGGAAGTTGAGGCTGCTGACCAGGGCGCCCGGCCGATGGACCATCTTGTCGGTCCAGCAGAGCAGCTCGAAGTGGAGCCCCGATTCGCCGAAGGCGCGAAACCGGACGGCGGGGGGAGGCTGCTGGAGGACGCCCTCGCATTGGCGCGCGGCCTCCAGCAGCGCGTCCTCGACGGCGTGGGGATCGGAGTCCGAGGCCACCGCGACCGGGGCCCGGCATCGAAAGAGAGGGCTCTTGTAGCTGCGGTTGACGATCGTGCCGCTGATGAA
>JBDTXY010000284.1:0-4301 GCA_040005945.1 Acidobacteriota bacterium | reverse complement strand
TGCCCGGCGTGCCCGATTCCATGAAGTCCTGCGCGTCGAAGTGCGAGCGCGTCGCGTCGGGGCTGCCGACGGCGTGGACGAAGGCGGCCGAGCGATCCTGGAAATACGGGAGCAGCGGCGCGAGCGACGGGTGCAGCGCGAAGAATCCGTCGAGGTTGAGCGCGGCCTTGTCCCCCGAGCCGGGCCGGGGAACCGCGATCGACGGGCGAGCGTCGTAGTAGATCTTCTCGGCGTACGGGACCAGCATGTTGAGACCGTCCACGGCTCCGCGCTGGAAGATCGCGACCAGCACCCGCTTGTTGGGAGCGGTGCCCGCCTCCGCCATCCGCACGAACACGTTGGGCAGGAGGCCGCCGGCGACCAGCGCCAGCCCGGAAGACTTGAGAAAGGCTCTGCGGTCGAACATGGTTACTGCCTCTGAAACTCGGGGCTTCCGAGAATCAATCCGGCGACGAGAGCGGACGGCTCCGCGCCGTTGCTCCCATCGGCCATCTGTTTCGTGATCGTTTGGAGCGTCTCCGCCGAGACGTCCGTCCCGATGAGCGAGTGCGCTGCGGCGTCGACGGAACGGCCCGGAGCCCCTCCGCTGCTCTGGGCTCGGAGCCGGTTCGTGTCCGCCGTCGTGCCCGGGAGTCTTCCCTGCGCCAGAGACAGGGCGAAGTTCAACCGCGCCAGCAGTGCTCCGGAGCTGACCCAGGCCTCGGAGGTATCCGAGTATCCGGTCGGAGGCTGGCAGAGGTACAGCGGTTCTCCCATCTCGGCGATCTGCTTGGAGACCGCCCGGCCGTCGGTCGCGCCGCCGACGGCGCGGATGGCCGAGACCACGTACTCGAACGGCGACTTGATCTTGGCCCGGTAGTACTGGGGATCGAAGAACTCGGGGCTCTCGACGATCACGCGGACGGTGTCGCGCAGGTCGCCCCCCGTGCTCAGGAATCGTTTCGCCACGCGCTCCACCAGCCCCTTGGGCGGATCGTCGGCCACGAGCCGCTGACAGAGCTGGAACGCGATGTGCCGCGCGGTGGCCGGCTCCCGGGCCAGCATCGCGATCGCGCGCTCGCCCTCATCCATGCCGCTCGCGGTGAAGGTCCTTCCGAGAACCGTCTTGGTACCGTTGTCGTGCGCCGCCGCCCGGAAGACGAAGGCTCCGGGCTCTCCCTGCCCGTCCATCCCGCCGGCGCCCATGCGGCGAGCCGCATGGGTCATTCCTTCCGCGTCCTGCTGACGCAGCCTCGGCCGATTGATGGACCAGCCCGTCAGGACTCGGGCGAGCTCGGTGACGTCCTTCTGGGTGTAGCCGCCGTCCACGCCCAGCGTGTGGAGCTCCATGAGCTCGCGGGCGTAGTTCTCGTTCAAGCCTCGCGGAGCGTTTTGCGCGATGCGCGCGGCCATCTCGGGATCCGCGTTCATTCGGCGCCGGGACTGCCCGCCGCCGAACCCGTCGCGTCCCGCCAACGACGCGCTCCGGTGCTCCTTGTCCGCCACGGACCGGGCGTTGTCCAGGTAGAAGAGCATCGCGGGCGACTTGGCCGTGGCCTGGAGCAGGTCTTCGAATTTTCCCCAGATGTGCGGCCGGATCGTGTCGCGCTCGAAGGACACGATCGCAAAACGATCCTCTCCCTTCTTCGCGTACACGTTGAAGTGATTCATCCAGAAGTCGACCATGACTTCGTTCAACTGGCTCTCCGACTCGGCGGCCCGCAGGATCCGAGCCGCCGTCAGCTCCTCAAGGATCCGCCCGGGGCGGCTCTCGGGCGGAATCAGGCCGCGGATCTTCTTGAGGTCGGCCTGGGCGGCTTCGCCGTCCTCGTCGTTGGCGGCCGCCCGCGCGGCCTTGATCTTCCGTTTCGCCTCCCGCAGCGGCGTCTCGAAGCGCGCGATCATCTCGGCGTTGGAGAGGGAGAGGATCGAATAGCCCGACAGCTTCGTGTCCAGCCGCCCATCCGGGATCCGTTCCGGGTAGAGCTGCTCCCGAACGTAGGCGGGCACGCCGATCTGCATGACGCGATCGACCTCGCCGGGGCGGGGTCCGAAGCCCAAGCGGTTGAGCACGTGCAGGGCCTGTTCACCGGGGGTCAAGGCGTCCGTGCGCGCGGCGGTTGTACAGATCAACGCCACGGCGCCGGCCGCGGCCAAAACGAGGATCGAACGGGACACTAAGATTCTCATGGGCACCTCGATGATTTGACGACGGCGGGCCCTTCCGGATTACGGACCGCCCGAGGGGATTAAGTCGAGTCGATGGAGTGTTAAGATTACCTTCCAATGGGCGGCCGTGACGGCTTTACCGACGAATGCGGAATCTTCGGAGTCTGCGATTCGGAGGATGCCGCGAATCTGGCGTATTTGGGCCTCTACGCCCTGCAGCACCGGGGCCAGGAATCTGCCGGAATCGCCTCGCTCGAGGACGGGAAGATCCACGTCGAGCGGGAGATGGGCTACGTCGCCGACGTCTTTGACGGGTCCCGCCTCTCGCGCCTGCCCGGTAAGACGGCCATCGGCCATGTCCGATACTCCACGGCCGGCGACTCGCTCCTGATCAACGCCCAGCCGATCGTCTTCGCGACCGGCCGCGGGCCCCTGGCACTGGCTCACAACGGCAATCTGGTCAACGCCCGGGAGATTCGGGCCTCTCTCGAGAACAGCGGCGCCCTCTTCACGACCACGTCGGACTCCGAGGTGATCCTGCACCTGGTCGCCCGCTCCAAGGCGCCCACCCTGGCCGGGGCGATCGCCGAGGCCCTTCTGGAGGTGCGCGGGGCCTATTCCATCGTGATCCTGTCCCGCGACGGGATCTTTGCCGCCCGCGATCCCAACGGCGTGCGGCCGCTGTCGCTGGGGGTCCGGGAAGGCTCGCCGGTGGTCGCATCGGAGACCTGCGCCTTCGACCTGATCGGCGCCAAGTACGAGCGCGACGTCGAGCCCGGCGAGATCGTGCGGCTGTCGCGCGAGGGTCTCACCTCGCACCGCTTCGCGTTCCCCCTGTCGACCCCCTGCGTTTTCGAGCACGTCTACTTCGCGCGCCCCGACTCGAAGGTCTTTGGACGCAGTGTTGCCGCCTCGCGGCAGGGCTTCGGCCGTCGCCTGGCCCGAGAGCACCCCGCCAAGGCCGACCTCGTCGTGCCCGTTCCCGACTCCGGGATGTACGCGGCCTTGGGCTACGCGGAGGAGTCCGGCATCCCGTTCGCCCTGGGACTGGTCCGCAACCACTACGTCGGCCGGACCTTCATCGAGCCCAAGCAGGCGATCCGGCACTTCGGGGTGAAGGTGAAGTTGAATCCCGTCCGCGAGATCGTGGAGGGCAAGCGGATCGTGCTCGTCGACGACTCCATCGTCCGCGGCACGACCTCGCGCAAGATCGTGCGCATGCTTCGCGAGGCGGGCGCGCGCGAGGTGCACGTGCGCGTCTCGTCCCCTCCCACGATGAACACCTGCCACTACGGCATCGACACGCCCACGCGGGGCGAATTGATCGCGGCCAACCAATCCGTCGACGAGATCCAGAAGTACATCGAGGCCGACAGCCTCGGCTACCTCTCCGTGGAGGGGCTGCTGGCGGCCTTCGGCCGCCCCCAACAGGCGACCTGCACCGCCTGCTTCACGGGCATCTATCCCGTCGAGATCGAGGAAGAGGAGCGCGAGAAAGAGCACGCGCTCGACGCGAAGTAAGCTGTCAGCGGTTAGCTGTCAGCCGTCCGCTTTCAGCGATCACCCTTGCGTGGATTGACCTCGTTGGCAGCGGTCATCGCCCTCCGAGGCGCGACACTGATCGACGGCACGGGAGCTGCGCCGATCTCGGATTCCCTCCTGGTCGTGTCCGGGGGCCGGGTCGTCTCCGTCGGTCCGGCCTCGCCCGCGGCGCTCTCCGCGCTGCCGGCGGGGACGAAAATGCTCCCGGCACAGGGGAAATGGATCGTTCCGGGGCTCATCGACGCGCACGTTCACGCGGAGTCGGACGAGGACTTGAAGACGATGCTCCGCTGGGGCGTCACCTCCGTGCGGCTGATGGCGGAGGACGTGGCCGCCGCAGAGCGGCTGGCGAAGGCCTCGGGCACGCGCCGGGACATCCCGGAGGTGTTCCCGGCGGCGCCGATCTTCACCTGCCGCGGCGGCTGGTGGGATCAGGGAGAGCCCGCGGATTCCAGCCTGAATCGATTTCCGGCGACCCCCGAGCAAGCGCGAGACTCCGTCCGCAAGGCCAGGGAGCTGGGCTCCCGCGAGATCAAGCTGATGCTCGACGACATGGACTGGTGCCGCGCGCCCCTGCCGCCGCTGCCCAAGCTCGCGGCGCCGGTCGCGAC
>JBDTXY010000283.1:0-4310 GCA_040005945.1 Acidobacteriota bacterium | reverse complement strand
CTCGCCTCCAGCCTAGTTGGGATGGTGCGCCGAATGTTCGTCCGATTTGCCCGGAGCAGTCTTGTCTTCCATCCCCTTCATCATCGGGCACTCCATCATGCCCTTCATCATTCCCATCCGCATGTGCTCCATCATGTGTTTCATCATTTCCGGGTGCATGGCCATCATCTGCTGGCGCATCTCTTTGCGCTGGGCGACGAGTTCGTTGACGACGGCGGCTACGGCATCGGCCTTCTTGCTGCCTTTTGCGGCGTCCATGCTTTTCACCAAACCATCGAGCCGTGCGTCCATGGCGTCCATCCTGGCCATCATCTCCTTGTGGTGCACCATCATGGATTCGTCCATCATCTTTTCGTCCATCACGCCGGGCTTGCCCGCCATCTCCATCTTGTGCGCTGGCGCTGGCGCTGGAGCGGGTGTCGGCTGCTGCGCACAGAGGGCAGCGGCGCCGAAGGAAGCAACGAGGACGGAAATCGTTCGGCTCACGTTCATGGAATGGTTCCCTTTCTTACCTGTGACGGCCAATATGGTCGTTGTCAGGTTACACGCTCTTGATTCGCTCTACGACGAGCCGCCCGGGGGCATTCGTCCGCCGAAACTCTTGAAGACGAGCCAGAGAACGCCGATCACCACTACGATACCAAGGATCCACCAGACGTTCATCCAACCCATCTGCATTCCGCCGTTCATTTCGACCGCCCTCCTGTCCTTCGCTCAGACGTTGACACAATTTGTGGCGCGTCGTCATGATTCATTTGAACCAGGTCAAATCGAGTTCCGGTGCAAACTGGTCGAGGCCGGCGAGCTGGCGGCAGAGTAACGAGACCCGTCTCTCGCGAACCTTCCTGCCGGTTGGGAACGGTCTGGATCTTGCACCGCCTCGTCTTCTAACAAACAGGAGGTCTCGATGGCCGAACAGAACAAGTGCAAGAGCCCCGAGTGCAAGTGTCTGGAGACGAAGGTGGACGGATGCTGCTCCGATCCCTGCGTTCAGGGAAAGAAGTCGAGCGATGGAAAATGCGCCTGTGGCCACCCCGGCTGCAAGAACGTCTGATTCCCAGTCCGGGTAGCGGCGACGCTCGTTCGCGCAGCCGCCACCCGGACGGTCATTGCGTCCGGCTCGCTGCGGATCCTTTGGAACGAATCGTGGAGGTCTCCCCGAGGTGGGTGCGAGCCAGCCTCAGGGAATTACCGATCACGGAGACCGAGCTGAAGCTCATTGCCGCCGCGGCGATCATCGGGCTCAGAAGCAGGCCGAAGATCGGGTAAAGCGCTCCCGCCGCGATCGGGATCCCGACGACGTTGTAGATGAAGGCAAAGAAGAGATTCTGCTTGATGTTCCGCATCGTCGCGCGGGAGAGAGCGCGGGCCCGGACGATGCCGATGAGATCACCCCGCAGGAGAGTGACGCCCGCGCTCTCCATTGCCACGTCGGTTCCCGTACCCATCGCGATTCCGACCTGAGCCTGGGCGAGGGCGGGGGCGTCGTTGATCCCGTCGCCAGCCATCGCCACAAATCGCCCCTCGGCCTGATAGCGCTTGACGACGTTGACCTTGTCCTCGGGAAGAACCTCTGCGACGACCTCTTCGATCCCCAGTTGTTTCGCAACCGCATTCGCCGTTGTCTGGCTATCGCCAGTCAGCATGACGACGCGGATTCCGCTCTCGCGAAGAAGCCGAATCGCCTGAGCGCTCGTCTTCTTGATCGGGTCGGCGACCCCGATGACTCCCGCGATCTTCCCCTCGACGGCCAGGAAGATCGCCGTCTGGCCCTGACGTCTCATTTCCTCCGCTCGGGCCACTACGCCCGCTGAATCAACACGAAGCTCTTCCAGCAGTGCCCGGTTGCCGAGGGAAATAGCCCGACCCCCAAGACGCCCTGAGACCCCGCGACCCGTCAGCGCCTTGAATTCCTGGACGGGCTCGAGATGGAGCGTCTTTTCTCCGGCGGCTGCCAGAATCGAAGCCGCGAGCGGATGCTCGCTCCCGCGCTCGAGGCTGGCCGCGAGCCGCAGTACCTCCGATTCGTCGAAGCCAGGCTGCGCGACCACAGTGGCCACGCGCGGCTTTCCCTCGGTGATCGTCCCCGTCTTGTCCATGACGAGCGTGTCGACCTTCCTCAGCGATTCGATTGCCTCGGCATTCCGGAAAAGCACTCCGGCTCCGGCTGCCTTTCCTGTGGCGACCATGATGGACATGGGAGTCGCCAGTCCCAGCGCGCACGGGCACGCGATGATCAGGACGGCGACGGCATTCACCAGGGCGTGGGCCATCTTCGGATCGGGTCCCAGGAAAGCCCAGACACCGAAGGTGATGACCGCCACGGCGATGACAATTGGCACGAAGTAACCCGCGACGACGTCCGCAAGCTTCTGGATCGGGGCGCGCGTTCGTTGCGCCTCGCCGACCAGGCGCACGATTTGAGACAGCATCGTCTCGGCCCCGACGCGCTCCGCCTTCAGGATCACGGAACCGGTCCCGTTCACCGTCGCTCCGATCAGACGATCGCCGACGTTCTTTTCTACCGGAATTGGCTCGCCTGTAACCATCGACTCGTCGACTGCGGTGCTGCCCTCGACTACGGAGCCGTCTACCGGGATCTTCTCGCCGGGCCGGACCCGGAGCCGGTCGCCGACCGCTACCTGGTCGAGAGGGATGTCTGTCTCGGCGCCATCCTTCCCGACCCGCCGCGCCGTCTTCGGCGCCAGGTCCAGGAGCGCGCGTATTGCGGCGCCCGTCTTGCTCCTGGCCTTGAGCTCCAGCACCTGTCCCAAGAGCACGAGCGTGACGATGACCGCGGCCGCCTCGAAGTACAGGCCCACCTGTCCGGAGGCGTCGCGGAACGAAGCGGGGAAGAGGCCGGGAAGGAAGACCCCCGCGAGGCTGTAGAGATAAGAAACCGCGACGCCGAGGCCGATGAGCGTGAACATGTTCAAGCTGCGGTTTCGGAGCGATTGAGCGAAACGCACGAAGAAAGGCCAGCCGCCCCAGAGAACGACCGGAGTCGCGAGGGCCAGCTCGATCCAGGGAAGGGCGGGAAGCGACGCCGTCCCCACCGGGCCGGGGATCATTTCCCGCATCGCCAGCAACAGAAGCGGTACGGACAACGCGGCGGAGACGCGGAATCGCCGCCGCATGTCGGCGAGCTCGTGGCTCTCCTCTTCGTTCGCGGAGACCGTCATCGGCTCGAGCGCCATGCCACAGATCGGGCAGTTACCAGGGGCGTCGCGAACGATCTGGGGATGCATCGGGCAGGTCCACTTCGCTCGGGAAGCCGTGGGCGTCGGCGTCACGGATTCGAGGGCCATGCCGCATTTCGGGCAGGAGCCGGGAGTCGAGGTCCGCACTTCCGAATGCATAGGGCACGTGAAGGTCGCGATCGGCGGGACCTGAGAGGGCTGAACGGGCCCCTCGACAACCAGCGACGCGTTTGGCCGATTCCTGGCGGCGTAGGTCTCAGGGGCCTTGCGAAACTTCTCGAGGCAGCCCGCGCTGCAGAAATGGAACTCCGACCCATTCCAGGACGTTCGATGCGGAGTCGCCGTGGAGACCGTCATCCCGCAGACGGGATCGAGCTCAGTGCCGATGGTCATCTATCGCACCATCCGGTAGATCAGGTCCAGAAGCTCGTCGTACACCTCTTGCTCGCGGCCGGCCTTGATTCCTTCCGTCGCGCACTTTTCCATGTAGTTCCGCACCATGAGCTTGCCGGCGCCGCGAAGGGCTTCCTGCGCGGCGGCGATCTGCTGAAGAATCTCCGCGCAAGGCCGGTTGTCCCGGAGCATTCGGTCGACTCCGTCGACCTGGCCGCGGGCGCGGCTGAGCCGCTTCCGAACGAGCGTCTTTCTCTCGTCCGAGACGAACTCGCTTTCGAGAGTTGGCAGATTACCTTTTCTCTTCATGACTTGCCGAACGGTACTCCCTGGGGGTATATTCCCGAGAGGTTATTTCCAGTGACAGCCAGCACAGATGGAATGCGTCCGTTGAATTCGAAGTTGCAGGCGCCATGAGGCAAAGGACTTGGACGGTCGGCGCGCTGTGCTTCGCGCTCGCGACTCTGCCGGCCGCGGCCGCAGTCTGCGGCCTTCAATGCGCGTCTGTTCAGGCCTCTTCGTCCATCGCTGCAGCGTCAGGAGAAGCGGTTTCGGAAGCCTGTCCGCTGCATGCCTCGAAGAAGAGCTCACCGAGTCCCTCGAACGGCCCCTGTCATGGTCGGGATGCCACCCGAACGGCGTTGCTCTCCGCCCCGGCTCAAGGCTCCATTTCGGCCCCTGCCAGGGTGGTGAGTCCGACGGTCGCCGCCTGGCTGC
>JBDTXY010000282.1:0-4317 GCA_040005945.1 Acidobacteriota bacterium | reverse complement strand
AGATCCAGTTCTACGACTACATCTGGCCGGCGTACATGCAGATCCACAACGAGCTTTCGAATATGCGGTGGCGTTCGGGCAACACGTTCTCATCCCCGGTCGTCATCCGCGTGGCCATCGGCGGCTACATTGGCGGCGGCGCCATCTACCACTCCCAGTCCGGCGCCGTGCTCATGACCCACATTCCGGGCCTGCGCGTCGTGATGCCCTCCAACGCCCTGGACGCCAATGGCCTGCTGCGCACCGCGATCCGCTGCGACGACCCCGTCCTCTTCCTGGAGCACAAACACCTCTACCGCCAGACCCACAACAAGGGGGTCTACCCGGGGCCGGACTACATGGTTCCCTTCGGCAAGGCGTCCGTGGTGCAGGAAGGCTCGGACATAACGGTTGTGACCTACGGTGCGACGGTGTATCGTTCTTGGCAGGCGGCGAGGTCGTTCTCCGAAGAGACGGGCCAGTCGGTCGAGATCTTGGATCTCCGGAGCCTGAACCCGTACGATTTCGAGGCGATCGCGGCCTCGGTCAAGAAGACCAGCCGTGTCCTGGTCGTCTACGAGGATCCGGTCTCGTGGGGTTACGGTGCGGAGATTGCCGCGCGAATCTCCGCGGAGCTTTTTTCGCATCTGGACGCTCCGGTGGAGCGTGTGGCGGCGACCGATACGTTCGTCGCCTATCAGCCTCGGGTCGAAGATTTCGTGCTACCGCAGGCGTCGCACATCCGGAAAGCGCTGGACAAGGTCTCCGCCTTCTGACCTCGCAGGAGGACTGAGTCAGCAGTCCAGGCGACAGTGTCCGAGAGGGCTCCGGGTCTAAGTCGCACGCTGTGAGTGTTTGCGTTCGGGTACGGTCCGTGCTCTAGGAAGCGGTGTTTCGAAAGGAGCCCACGTTATGAATCGCGAAGAAGCGGTGCTGGATCTGAATGCCCATCACCGGGCATTGCGCCGGTGCCACGGGTGTGGGAACTACGCCAAGCCGGGCGGAGAGGTGCAGGGGCGGCTGCTCTGCGAGAAGTGCGTCGAGAAGGCTCGCCGCGACGAAAGCAAAGACGACTCCGTCATCCTGGAGGTCTGACCCGCCGGCGCCCACCCCAACTCGCATACAATGCCCGCTCGGTGAAGGCCGACCACCGGGCGACGCTCCTCCAACGACAAATCCCCTCTCCCGGGCTTTTTTCCGTGACGTTTCACGCCCCCGAGCTGGCAGCCGCGATCGCTCCCGGACAGTTCGTGATGATCGACGTCCCCGATCGGGCCCGTCCCTATCTGCGCCGCGCCTATTCGGTCGCCGACGCGCGCCTTGGGGAAGTCGAGTTTCTGATCAAGACGATCGGTCCAGGCACCGCGGCGCTCGAGCAGATGCCCGCGGGCTCGGTCGCCCGGCTTCTGGGACCGCTGGGGAACGCGTTCACGATCGGCGACCTTCCGCGAGGCGCGCGCGTGGCCATCGTCGCCGGAGGGATCGGGGTTGCGCCTTTCCCGCTCCTCTTCAAAGCGCTCGCGGCGGCGGGACTGCCCGCCGATCTCTATTTCGGAGGCCGCAACGCCCGGGATCTCGCGTTGAAGCCGCGCCTGGACGGACTGGTCTCGGGCGACACGATTCTCGCAACCGACGACGGGTCGCTCGGAGAGAAGGGCTTCGTGACCGAAGCGCTGTCCCGCAGGATTTCGGCCGGCGTCCGGTACGCTCGGGTGTTCGCGTGCGGTCCCATGCCGATGTTTGCGGCCCTGTCCCGGGTCGTCGCGGCGGCGAATCTGTCCGCGCAGTTCTCCACCGAGGCGGAGATGGGATGCGGCTTCGGCGCGTGCCTCGCCTGCGTCATCCCGGGAACCGAGAAGCCGTTCATCGTCTCCTGCAGCGAGGGGCCGATCCTGAGTCCGGAGCAGATCCGGTGGTGACTTCGCTCGCAGTCAAGCTGGGCCCGCTGGAGCTGAAGAACCCGATCACGACCGCCTCCGGCACGTTCGGCTACGGGCTCGAGTTCACCGACTTCGTTGACCTCGCGACGATCGGCGCGCTCTGCACGAAAGGGCTGTCGCTGCAGCCTCACGCCGGTAGCCCGCCGCCGCGCATCTGCGAGACCCCGGCCGGAATGTTGAATGCGATCGGGCTGCAAAACGTGGGCGTCGAGGTCTTCCTTTCCGAGAAGCTCCCGAAGCTGCGCGCGCTCGGCGCGACCGTGATCGCCAACGTCTGGGGCGACGCGGAGGAAGACTACGTCACCGTGGTGCGAGCGCTCGAAGGGGCGGAGGCGGTGGCCGCGATCGAGCTCAACATCTCGTGCCCCAACGTGCAGAAGGGCGGGATGCTCTTTGGGAACTCCCCGCCGCTGACGCGCTCGCTGGTGTCCCGGGTCCGCGCGGCGACGCAGAGGCCGCTGATCGTGAAGCTGTCTCCCAACGCCCCGGACTTGGTCGAGTCCGCGCGCGCGGCGCGCGAGGCGGGCGCGGACGTCCTCTCGCTGGTCAACACGTTCGTGGGCATGGCGATCGACCCGGAGACGGCCCGGCCCCGCATCTCGTTTGGGACCGGCGGACTCTCCGGACCCGCAATCCGGCCCCTGGCCGTGCGGATGGTCTATCAAGTCGCCCGCGCGCTGCCGGATACTCCGTTGATGGGCATCGGCGGGATTGCGGAGCTCTCCGACGTGCTCGAATTTTTGGCCGCGGGCGCTACCGCCGTCCAGGTGGGGACCGCCAACTTCAAGGATCCCGGAGTCTCGGGCCGGCTGGTCCGGGAGCTGTCGGAGTATTGCGAGGTCAGGAAAACGCGCGTGTCGGATCTGGTGGGCCGGGCGCACCGCGGCGGGAAGCTCGGCGGAGACTCGGGGGCGGAGGGATGACCGGGAGCCGCGTGTGCGTCGCGCTGGATTTCGCGACGGGCAAAGAGGCCCTGGCCCTGGCCCAGCGCCTGGCCGGACAGGTGGGTTGGTTCAAGGTGGGTCTGGAGGCCTTCGTTGCCGAGGGACCGGGACTGGTCTCGGAGATCGCCGGCGCGACGGGCGCGAAGGTGTTCCTGGACTTGAAGCTCCACGACATCCCGGCGACGGTTGCCGGCGCGGTCGCCGCCGCCGCGCGCTCGGGCGCCGCGATGGTGAACGTCCACGCCGCGGGCGGACGAGCCATGCTAGAGGTCGCCCGCGCCGCCGCCGACGCCGCGGGATTGGAGCGTCTGATTGCCGTGACGCTGCTGACCTCTCTGGATGCGCGTGCGCTGGCGGATCTACCCATGGCGGGCCATCCGGAGGGCATCGTGCGGCGATTGGCGCTGCTGGCCAAGGACTGCGGCCTGGACGGGGTCGTCTGTTCGGCTTCGGATCTGGAGGGAATCCGCGGGGCGTGCGGCGCGGAGTTTTACACGGTGGTTCCCGGGATCCGGCCGGCCGGCGCCGACACGCAGGACCAGAGGCGGGTCGCGACTCCCGAAGAGGCGCTGCGGCTGGGCGCGGATCTGCTGGTCATCGGGCGTCCGGTGTCCGCCGCGCCGGATCCGTCGGCCGCATTGGACCGAATCCTCGCGGGCATCGAGGCGGTGCCGCATCGCGGATAATGCCGTCGGCATGAGCCTCTGGAGACAAGAGCACCCGACCTGGATCGTGGGGCACCGCGGCGCGCCGCGGCGCGCGCCCGAGAACACGATCGCGAGCCTCGATTTCGCCGAGAGCTTCGGCGTGGACGGCGTCGAGTTCGACGTGCGGCAGACGCGGGACGGCGAAGCCGTGCTGTTCCACGACGAGGACATCCTCCTGGGCACGCAGCGCATCCCGGTCAAGATCTACACCTCGCGCGAGATCGAGCGGCTCTTGATCCCGTCGGAGCTGGGCGACTTCCACATTCCGCGGCTGGAGAACGTCTTCCACCGGTACGGGTCGGCGCTGCGCTACATCGTGGAGGTCAAGACGGGGCCGGGCACGCAGCTGTCCACCATGGCGCGCCGCATCGCGAAGCTCGCGCATGCCTACGGCGTCGCCGAGCGGTGCCTGGTCGCCTCGTTCGACGCCGAGTTCATCAAGCGCATGCGGGAAGCCGACAAGGACATCGCGACCAGCTACCTCTTCGACCATCCCATCGCGCTGCCGGCGCCGGGCCAGCCCGCGCCGCTGTTTCCTCCGGCGGACGCGATCGCCCCCCGGCGAGACCTGGTCACTCCTGTCCTGCTCTCCCAGGCGGCGGCCGCCGGGCTGTCCGTGCATCCCTGGACCGTGGACGACACCGAGGAGATTCGCAGTCTTCTCGCGGCCGGCGTCGCCTCGATCACGACCAATGCTCCCGACGAGGCCCTCCTGATCCGCGCCGGCGGACCGGTGCGCGATACGGG
>JBDTXY010000281.1:0-4332 GCA_040005945.1 Acidobacteriota bacterium | reverse complement strand
CCTGCGCCGGCGGCAAGACGGTTCCACCGTGGCGGCGCCTTCGCCTCCGATACCCGCGCCGACGGCCGCGGCGTTGCCGGCCACTGTCGCGCCCGCGGCACCGGTTCTCGCGACACCGTCCGAAGAGGTGGTGATCCTGCCCACCCCGGGTCCGCGCGAGGCCGCGGATGCGACGGTGGGCCGGCCGCGATCTGCGGGATCCGAGCCCGCTCGCCCGACCCCTCGCGTCCGGGCGGCTCCCGTGCCGGCCGCGTCGGCTCCCGCCGAGGCGTCGGCATCCGGCTCCGATGCGCGCCCCGCGGAGCCCGCGAAGACCGAGCACGTGGACGCCGTCTACGCGACCCGCCATCGCGTGCGCTTCACGTCGAGCCCGGAACAGGCGCGCCTGACGATCGATGGGCGCTCCGTGGGGATCGCGGACGACTGGGACAACCGCGGCGGCGGACGCGAGTTCGTCTTCGAGACCCCCGGGGCCCACGACGTGCGCATGGAGCTGCCCGGATACAAGACGATGCGCCTGCGGATCGACGTGTCTCCCCAGGCCGAGAAGGACTCCGTGTCGATCGACGAGGAGCTGGACCGCAACCAACGCACACCCTACGAAAAGCTCCCGTCAGTCTACGACCGCACCACCGGTCCCGTCGAGTTCGTCGTCGAGCCGTCCGAGGCCACGGTGGCGGAAGGTGGGAAGGTCCTGGGCCGGGCCTCCGCGTTCGGGCCCGGCTCGGCCCTGACGTTGCGCGGTCCGGCGGTCCACGATCTGGTGCTCTCGGCGCCGGGCTACCAGCCCAAGCTCGTGAGGATCCTGGTCGCCGGCAACGCGGAGCGGGATCGCGCGCAGGTCAATGAGAAGCTCAAGAGGGAGTAGCGCACTTTGTGCTAACTTCCGTGTCCCGATGGCCGCCCCCGCCGCCGTGCCCGCCGCGTTGAAGCGTACGCCGCTCTACGATTTGCACCGCGAGCTGGGCGCCAAGTTGATCGACTTCGGCGGCTGGGAAATGCCGGTCCAGTACGCCGGGATCCTCGAAGAGCACCGCGCCGTGCGCGAGCGCGTCGGACTCTTCGACGTCTCGCACATGGGCGAGCTGGAGTTCCGGGGCGAGGGCGCGCTCGCCGCGCTGCAGCGGCTGACCTGCAACGACGTGTCCCGGCTCTCGGACGGCCGGATCCAGTACTCCGCGCTCCTGACCGAGCGGGGCACCTTCGTCGACGACGTGCTCGTCTACCGCCGCGCGGCGGACTCGTACCTGATGGTCGTCAATGCCTCGAACACGCCCAAGGACTTTGCGTGGGCCTCTTCGCGCGCCTCGGGGGGGGCGCGGGTCGCGGACCTCTCCGACGAGGACGCGTTGATCGCGGTCCAGGGGCCGGACTCCAGCCGCCTGATGGGCCGGCTCTGCGTGCCCGATCCCTCGGACCTTCCCTACTACGGTTTCCGGGATACGGCCATCGGCGGGGTGATCGCGCTCGTTTCGCGGACCGGCTACACGGGCGAGGACGGGTTCGAAATCTATTGCGCGCCCGAGGCCGCCGAGCCGCTGTTTCGCGCCCTGCTCGAGAAGGGTCGGCCGGAAGGCGCGCAGCCGTGCGGCCTGGGAGCGCGCGACACGCTGCGGCTGGAAGCCAAGATGGCGCTGTACGGCAACGACATCGACGACACGATCACGCCCTGGGAAGCGGACCTGGCCTGGATCGTCAAGATGGCCAAGGGCGATTTCATCGGCCGCGACGCCCTGGGGGCCCAGAAGGAATCCGGCGTCGCGCGCAAGCTCGTCGGCTTCGAGATGGTCGACCGCGGCATCGGCCGCCACGGCTATCCCGCGATGACGCCGGCGGGGGATGGGATCGTGACCTCCGGCACGCATTCGCCGACGCTGGGCAAGCCGATCGGCCTGGCGCTTCTGCCCCGCGGCGCGGGGGAGCTCGGAACGGAATTCGAGATCGAGATCCGCGGCCGCGCCGTCAAGGCCCGGGTCGTTCCCACCCCGTTCTACAAGAGGCCCGGACACTAAAGGAGGACCCGACTTGAATCCGGAAGAGTTGCGCTACACCGAGAGCCACGAGTGGGTCCACGTCGAGGGGGACACCGGCACGATCGGCATCACCGATCACGCCCAGAAACAGCTGGGCGAGATCGTCTACCTGGAGCTGCCGGAAGTGGGACACGTCTACAACGCGGACGAGGAATTCGGCACGGTCGAATCGGTCAAGGCCGTCTCGGAGCTCTACACCCCCGCCTCCGGCGAGGTCGTGGAGATCAACAAGTCGGCGGTCGAGGAGCCCGGGATCATCAACGACGATCCCTTCGGCGACGGCTGGCTGATCCGGATGAAGCTGTCCACCGACGAGGAGGTCGCGCGCCTGATGACGGCCGAGGCCTACGCGAAATACGTCAGCGAGGAAGAGCAGGGGAAGTGAAGTTCCTTCCGACATCCGACGGCGAGCGGGAGGCGATGCTCGCCGCGATCGGAGTCTCTTCCGTCGAGGACCTCTTCGCCGCCGTGCCCAAGGCGGTGCGCCAGGCACCCGACCTCCCGGCGCCTTTGTCCGAGATCGAGATCCGCCGGTTCCTGGGCGGCCTGGCCTCCCGCAACGCCAACGCGCGCGAGACCGCGTTCTTCCTGGGGGGCGGCCTCTATCACCACTACGTTTCGGCGATCGCAGACCAGATGCTCACCCGCGCCGAATGGCTGACCGCCTACACGCCGTACCAGCCGGAGGTCTCGCAGGGGACGCTCCAGTCGATCTTCGAGTTTCAAACGCACATCTGCCTCCTGACGGGCCTGGAGGTGGCCAACGCCTCCCTGTACGAAGGCGCCTCGGCATTGGTCGAGGCCCTGCTGATGGCCGAGCGGCTGACCAAGGGCAAGACGCGCGCGGTGCTCTCCGCCGGGATCCATCCCGAGTACCGCGAGACCGTGCGGACCTATTTCGCGAATCTGGGACTGAAGATCGTCGAGGTTCCCCTCGACGCGCACGGCGCCACCGACGGGAAGGCCCTGGCGGCGGCCGTGGACGCCTCGACGTTCGCCGTCGCGGTGCAGTCGCCCAACTTCTACGGGGTCGTCGAAAACTGGAACGTGGGCTCCGATGCGGCGCATGCCGGCGGAGCGCTCTCGGTCGCGGTCGTCGCGGAGGCGGTGTCGCTGGCGCTTCTGTCGCCCCCGGGCGCGGGCGGAGCCGACATCGCCTGCGGCGAAGCGCAGTCGCTGGGGGTCCCGATGCACAACGGCGGGCCGCTGCTCGGGTTTCTCGCGTGCCGCAGCGACCATCAGCGTCAGATTCCCGGACGGCTGGTCGGGCAGACCCGCGACTCCGAAGGCCGCCGCGCCTTCTGCCTGACGCTGTCCACGCGGGAGCAGCACATCCGCCGCGAGAAGGCCACGTCCAACATCTGCACCAACCAGGGACTCATGGCGCTGGCGTCCAACATCCACATGTCGCTCTTGGGCAAGCACGGCCTGCGCGAGGTGGCGCTGCAAAGCCACGCGAAGGCGGAGTTTTTGAAGGGCGCGATCGCGAGGGTCCCGGGCTACCGCATTCCCTACTCCGGTCCGACCTTCAACGAGTTCGTCGTGGAGGCGCCCAGCCCGGCGGAGGCGCTCCTGGCGCGGCTGGCCCAGAGGAAGATCCTCGGCGGGATCCCGCTGTCGCGCTACGACGCGCTGGACACGCGGCGCTTCCTCGTGGCGGCTACCGAGATGAACACGCGCGCCGAGATGGATCTCTTCGCCGGGGCGTTGGCGGCGCCGGCGGCATGAGCACCGAGATCGCAGAGCCCGCGGCGGCCGGGCGGGACCGGCTGCATCCCGAGCCCCGGGTCGAGCCGCTGGTCTTCGAGCGCTCGGGCCAGGGCAAGATCGGCTATTCGCTGCCGCCGCTGGACGTGCCGGCGGCGGTCGCGATCCCCGAGGCCCTGCTGCGGCGGGAGATCGCCGGCGAGACGGAGATCTCGGAGGTCGAAGTCGCCCGGCACTTCACGCGGCTGTCGCGGCTGAACTTCTCGATCGACCAGGCCCTCTATCCGCTGGGCTCCTGCACGATGAAGCACAACCCGCGAACCAACGAGGAGATGGCGCGTCTGCCGGGCTTCGCGGCGGCGCACCCGCTGGCTCCCGAGGGAGTCTCGCAAGGCAATCTGGAGCTGGCCTGGCAGCTCGAGCGCGTTCTATCCGAGCTGACCGGCCTGCCGCGCGTGACGCTCCAGCCCTCCGCCGGAGCGCAGGGCGAGCTCGCGGGGATTCTCATGGTGCGCAAGGCGCTCGAGAAGACGGGGAAGGCCCGGACGACGGTGCTCATTGCGCCTGGTGAGGAGAGGCCGCGCTCATCTGC
>JBDTXY010000280.1:0-4340 GCA_040005945.1 Acidobacteriota bacterium | reverse complement strand
GGGCCTCCGGGACCGCGCCATGCTGGAGCTGATGTACGCCTCGGGCCTGCGCGTGTCCGAGATCGTGGGTTTGCCCCGGGACGCCGTGGATCTGGAGACCGGGATCCTGCGGGTCAAAGGGAAGGGAGGGCGCGAGCGATTGGTTCCCTTCGGAAAGTCGGCCGCGAGGTGGCTCACGCGGTATCTCCAGTCCGCGCGGACGAAGCTGGATCGGAAACGCTCCCCGCACCTTTTCCTCTCCGCGCGCGCGGGCGCCATGACGCGGCAGCGGTTCTGGCAGTTGATCGCGGGCTACGGCCGCAAGGCCGGCGTCCCGGGACCGCTGTCTCCGCATGCGCTGCGGCACTCCTTCGCCACGCACCTTTTGGAGCACGGGGCGGACTTGCGGGCCCTCCAAATGATGCTGGGTCACGCCGACATCGCAACGACCCAGATCTACACGCAGGTCTCGCGTTTGCGCCTGCGCCGGATCTATGACCAGTTCCACCCCCGCGCCCGGGCGGCCGGACGTGCGAAAATGGGCAAGTGAAGGCTCTCCCGATGGAATGCTGCGCCCGGGGCGGCTGTTTCCGGACCCGCATGCGCCGCTCCGTGTTGCTCGCCGGCTGCCTGCTCGCGCTGCTGGCCGCGGGGAGCGCTCGCGCCGAATTGATCGTGTTCGAGGACGGGCGCGTGGTCAAGGCGGCCGGTTACCGGCTCCTGCCCGAGGAGCTGGAAGTCCAGCTGCCCGGCGGCGGCAGCTACCGGGTGTCGCTGTCGCGCGTGGACCGAATCGTCGACGACGAGGTCGTCCTCGAGACGGTCGCTGTGGTCAGCGATCCGCCCGTGTCGCAGCGCAACGACGACTTGTCCTACCATCCCGCGCGCAAGCCGCTCTTCGGCACCGCGTTCGACGGGTTGATCGATCAGGCGGCGAAAAGGGAGAACATCGACGCATCGTTCGTGTCGGCGCTGATCCGGGCCGAGTCCAATTTCGAGCCTCGCGCGGTCTCGCGCAAGGGCGCGCGCGGGCTCATGCAGCTGATGCCGGCGACGGCGCGCCGGCTCTCCGTGAGCCGGCCCTTCGATCCGGCGTCGAACGTGGCCGGCGGCGTGCGGTATCTGCGAGAGCTGGTCGATCGGTTCGGCAATCAACCCCGATTGGTTCTGGCGGCCTACAACGCCGGCGAGCAGGCGGTCGAAACCTACGGCGGGGTTCCCCCGTATCGCGAGACGCTGGCCTACGTGGATCGGATCCTGGAATGGTGGAGCCTGGCGCCGGCGGTCGAAGCTCCGGGGGCCCGCGCGGTGGATGACCCCGTGGCCAACCTCACGATCCGCAAGTAGCGCCGCCGCTCATTCCGCCGCGGTCACCGACGTCACGTAAATCGTGTCCCCCTCCCGGCGTCCCCGGATGCGAACCTTTCGTCCGGCGAACGGCGCCGGCGCCTCCTGGTCGTCGAGCTGGTAGAACCGCTTCCGATCCGCGTCCACGAAGCCGAACGTCGCGCCCTTCTGGACGCACACGAGCGTGCACTCGCGGTCGTCTTTGCCCATGCCGCCCTTGGCGATCATGGGCGCGTGGTTGGCGCCGCACTCCGTGTCGGTGATGAATCCGGTGAACACGGTGGCGGTCCGGGGAGCGGCGGTGGCGCAGGCCATCCCGAAGAGCAACGCGGCGAACGCGATGCGCCTGCTCAAGGCTTGCGCCTCGGTGAAGGGGATCGTGAGGGAGGCGGCGGCGCGCCGATGAGCCGGCGAGCGGCCGTGGCGGCTCCGTCGAGCTTACGGCCCAGCCGCTCGATTTGCCGCCGGGCCTCCTCCGCGCGCCCGGCCAGCATCGCCTCGCGAATCGCCGGCAGGGTCTCCGCCTGGTAGGAGGGCAGCGGCGCGTAGATCAGATGCCGGAACCAGGGCCGGTCCGGGATTCCGTCGCGGTCGCACACGGCGTGCTCGAGCGAGAGGAGCCATTCGTTGGCGGCCGCGAGATCCGCGGCTCCGAGCCGACCACCTTGGAGTCGCGTCCGAATCGCTTTCTGCGCGGCCTCGGCGGCCGCGCTCCAGGCCTTCGCCCGCCGTCCCAGATCGCCCAGCTCGCTCGCGAGAGCCGGCGCCGAAGGAAGCTGTGCAAGGCCCTCCGCATAGCGCGCGATCTCCTTGCCGTACGCCGACCCGTCCAACGGCAGGACGTCCGCGTTGGCAAATCGCAGCGCCAGCAGGCCCGCGTAGCGGGCCATCCCCGCGTGGTATCGGAAGCCCGGGTCGCCCTGGGTCGCCATCCATTGGTAGGTGTCGTAGACGGAGTGGTAGACGCCGTAGGGGCCGTCGAAGACCAGGTCGGTCGACGGGACTCCCAGGTGATTGAAGAACACGGTGTAGTCGGACCCGCTTCCGAGGATGGCTACGGGCAGCTCGTCGCGGCCCCCCGCCGCGGTCGCGTAGCTCTGGACGCCGATGAATCCGGCGCCCGTGCGCCAGACGTCCGCGAGGGACCGATCCGGCGAGCCGGGGTCGGGAAGATCCCGGGCGGCGTCTCGGATGGCCTCGAACAGCAACGGGGAGGCCGACGGCGAAAATTGCTTGCCGTGCGTGGCCTCGTCGACGTTGATGCAGACGACGGCGTTTTGCCAGAGATCGAATTGGTTCTCCTCGCCCCATTCCGTCGAGCCCGTCAACGTGTACTCTTCGGCATCCCAGGCCGCGATGACGATCGTGCGGCGCGGCTTCCAGCCTTCCGCGGCCAGCCTGCCCAGCGCCCGGCCCAACGCGAGCGTCGCCGCCGTGCCGGAGGACGGGTCGGTCGCGCCGTAGACCCACGCGTCGTAATGGTTGGACAGGATGATCTGGCGGCCCGGCTCGTCCGTGCCGCGCAGGGTCGCGATGACGTTGCGGATCGTGCGCTTCTCGCGCGTGTTCTCGATCTTCAGATGGAGACGCAGCGGACCCGGGCCCACACGAAAGCTCTCGGCCGTCGCGCGGCCCTGCCACGACGTGTCCGGAACCGGCGGGCCCTGGAGGCGTTTCAGGATCTCCGCGCCGTCCCGAGCGGAGAGCGGCATCATCGGCATCTTCGGGAGGATCTGGGACTCGGAGATGGGAATGCGCTCCATGCCGGGCCGCGACGGCCAGCCCGGCGTGAGCGGGTCGCCGGGCACGATGAAGTCGTAGACGTTGGCTCCCCGCTGGAAGTGCGACGCGGGCCCCCACGGGCCGTCGGGATACACCGCGCCCTGGCCCCAGCCGTCGTCGGCGGGGTCCGAATACACCAGGACGGCCAGCACGCCCC
The DNA here is from genome assembly GCA_040005945.1 of Acidobacteriota bacterium. Classification (GTDB taxonomy): domain Bacteria; phylum Acidobacteriota; class Thermoanaerobaculia; order UBA5066; family Gp7-AA6; genus DAHUXD01. The sequence goes on along the minus strand of JBDTXY010000280.1, from coordinate 1,075 downwards.
GCTTCTCGGCCTCCAGGGATTTCCCTCCGCGGTATCCGCCGAAATAGCGCGCCAGCGCGATCTTGCCGCGCACGTCGATGCCCATCTTTGCCAGGCGGTCGTAGTCCTCCGCGCTCCCGCGGTTGACGTAGACCACCTCGGCCGTGACCTCGGCGGAAGGCGCGTAGGCGTTCCACGGCACCGCGGCCTCGGGGATGGCGGTGTCCGGGTCCGAGGCGATCGGCTCTTCGCCCCGGCCCAGCCGCACGTCCGGCTCGCCTACGATTTCCAGCTTCGCGCTCCGGGGATAGGAGAGCAGGACGTCATAGGCCGGCATCTCGACCTGGAATCCGGCCTTCTTGTACTCGGCGGCCAGGAAGTCCGCGACCCGCGCGTTGCCCTCGGTACCGGCCAGGTGGGGCTTGCGCGTGAGCTCCCGAAGGATCGCGCCGCATTCCTCGGGCTGCGGCAGCGCGAGCAGGCGCTTCTCGTAGTCGCGCTGCCACGCGCTGCGCGCGGGCGTGAATCCGGCCAGCAGCGGGGGGCCGGTGCCCGTGCCCGTGTTTGCGGGGGGCGGCGTCGGAGCCGCGGCCAGCGCGACCGCCACGGCGACGGCAGAGAGCTTCACGGGTCGCTCCGCCGAGCGCGCTGCCGCATCCAGAAATAGATGGGCAGGCCGGTCAGCAGGATCGCGAGGCCCGCCAGAGTCTCCCGAGGCTGCGCGCGCACCGTGTTGACGGCGAGGGCGAGCGAGGTGACCACGAAGATCGCGGGGACTACTGGATACACCCAGCAGCGGTACGGACGCGGCAGATCCGGCTGCCGGCGCCGATACAGGAACAAAGCCACGCCGGTGCCCGCGTAGGCCACCACGATCGCGAAGGTCGCGTACGTGTAGAGTTGGTCGTAGCGTCCGGACAGGCACAACAGCGACGTCCAGATCGCCTGGATCACGATCGCGAACGAGGGGGTGCGGAACCGCGGATGCACCCGCGCAAACGCCGCCGGAAAGAGGCGGTCGCTGGCCATGGCGTAGACGATGCGCGGCCCGGCCAACAGACCCGCCGAGACGCATCCCACCGCCGCGGCCGCGACG
>JBDTXY010000279.1:0-4344 GCA_040005945.1 Acidobacteriota bacterium | reverse complement strand
CACGACGAGTTGCTGATCTTTATCACTCCCCGGATCCTCCGGTCGTAATGGGAGAACGCGAATGAAGACCAAATTCCTAACCGGCATCCTCCTCGCCTCCGCAGTGGCGCTGGCGGCCGCGTGCACGAATAAACAGGGTGAGACCGAATCGCCGGTCTTCATCACGGTGAACATGGAGCTCCAGCCGGGGTTCATCGACGTGAGCGTCCCCGCCCCGATCCAGATTCAGACCATTACGCTCGACTCCCACTTCAAGAGCGACGTCGCGACGGATCCTCAACATTTCGCCGACGTCTCGCTCACCAGCTACACCGTGACGTTTCGCCGGACCGATGGGGGCACCCTGGTTCCACCCGCCCAGACCTTCGGCGTTGGCGTATTGGTTCCTTCCGGAGGGAGCGCGACGCTGGAGAATTTTCCGGTGTTGGCCGCATCGGCCATTCAGGGGAGTCCGTTCGACCAACTCCTCCCGTTCAACGGGGGAATCGACCGCGAGACCGGCCGCGCCGAGATCGACCTGGCTTTCGACATCACCTTCTTCGGAACCACGGTGTCGGGACACCGGGTTCAGAGCGAGACCGCCAGTGGACTCCTGCTCTTCAATTCCTCTCTGGTCCCGGCCGGAAGATTGGTCAAGTAAGGGGGATTCATGCGCCGGATAGCAATCGCACTGACGCTTCTCGCTCTCGTCGCCGGGCTGCATGCCTGCGCGGCGGACGCGCCGACGAAGCCCCCCTCCGGCGGCGGAGGCGGAACTTCCGCACTGCAGATTCAGCTCTTCACGAGCAATGCGAATCCGCGGGCCGGAACGTGCACACTGGTCGAGGCCATCGTGTCCCTCAACGGCAACCCGGTCGTCGACGGCACGGGCGTCTCGTTCACGACGGACTTCGGCACGTTCTCGCAGAACGGCCTGCCCTCCGTCTCGGTGGTCACCTCCAATGGAACCTCCGTCACGGCTTTGTGCGGCCCGGGCGCGGGAACGGCCAAGGTCAAGGCCACGGCGACCTCCGGCGGCAAGACAGGCTCGGCGACGATCACGATCGCGTTCCAGCCGGATGCGGGCACGCTTCCGTTCGTCTCGTCGTGCGATCCCAGCTTCGGCGCCACCACCGGCGGGACGGTTCTGACGTTGAATGGAGGCCGGTTCTTCGGAGACGCCTCCACAACGCGGGTCCAATTCACGGTCAACGGCGTCACGCGGGATGGAATCGTACAGGAGGTCACGGCGAACGCCATCACCGTCCTGACGCCGAGCTTTGCAGAGCTTACGGCGGCGACCAACCCGGCGGCGGTGACCGTAACGGTGGGGACAAACTCTTCCACACCGGTCGTCCTCTCTCTGCCGACATGCTTCAGCTTTGGATCGGCTGCTTCGTCGACCCCAACGATCGCGGCTCTATTGCCGTCGTCGGGCACGACCGAAGGGAACACGCGGGTCACGATCATCGGATCCGGCTTCTCGACGGCCGGCGTTCAGGTCTTCTTCGGAGCCGTCGAGGCCACGGTGGTCTCGGTGAACTTCAATCAGATCGTGGTCCTTTCTCCCCCGGTGTTCGGCAGCGGCGCGGGCACGACGACCGCCTCCGTCACCGTCAAGAACATCAATTCGGGTCTGGTGTCGACCGGGGTCGATTTCCGGTACACGCCGGCGCTGGTCATCACATCGGCCAATAACCTCACGCAGAGCATCGACAACCTGAGCCTCGTGACCATCTTCGGCCGTGGGTTCCAGGCTCCCGTCGCGGTCACGCTGGCCGGCATACCGGCGACCATCCAGTCCGTCTCGTCGACGGAGATTGTCGTGATCCCTTCCGTTCCCCTGCTCGGGTCGTGTGACAACCTCTCGGGCGGAATCGCCGTCGTGAACATCAACAGCGGCGACTCGACCGTGGCGGAGGGGCTCACCTTCACGTACGTCGTTCCCCAGCTCGTCATTACGGGCGTGAGCCCCCAGTCCGACCACGATGCGCTCGGCAACCCGGTGACGCAGGTCCAGATTACGGGTTCGGGTTTCCCGTCCAATCCCGCGCAGGCCGAAGTCAAGTTCGGGACCAAGACGGCCTTCGTGGATCTTGCCGCCAGCACCCCCGGATCCCTGATCGTGACGATCCCGCCGGGCACGGTCGTGGAAAACCCCCCCTGCATCAACGGCAACCTGGCGGGCACGTTCCAGGTCGTCGAGACCGTGGACATCACCGTCACCAACCGGGCGACCTTCTGCTCCGCGACGGTGTCCCAGGCGTTTACTTACAAGCTCCCGTGCATCTTGCCGACTGCGACGCCGGTCCCCTGAGAGACTTCCGCCGCCCCCTTCGGGGGGCGGCGCTATCTTCTGATCGTGGCTGAGCCGTCGGCTGACGCGCGGATCCGAGATCTCGAGCGACGCCTCGACATGGATCCGGGCTCGCGACTCTTCGTGTCGCTGGCCGAGGAATATCGCAAGCTCGGCCGCTTCCGGCAGGCTCTCTCGGCGCTCCAGAAGGGCCTATTGGCGCATCCCGGGTACATCGCCGCGCAGGTCGCGCTGGGGCGCGTCTATTTGGAAGCGAGCCAGAAGACCGACGCGATCGCGACGTTCACCAAGGTGCTGGTCGCCGACCCGGGGAACCTCGTGGCGGCGAAGTCGCTCGGAGATGTTTACCTGTCGCGCGGCGACAGCCTGGAGGCGCTCAAGAAGTACAAGCTGTACCGCGCCCTCTCGGGAGACAAGACAGTCGACGAGGTCCTCGCCGCGCTGGAGGCCGAAGTCGCGCCGCGGCCGGTGACGCCGTCGAAGGTCGTGGCCAAGGTCGAGCCGCCGTCCCCGCCCCCGCCGCCGAGCTTTCAGGTCACCGACAGCAGGCGCCGTTCTCTGAGCTCCCGGATCCCCTCCAACACCCCGGCACCGGGCCTCCCGGACGCCTTCGACATCACGTCGGTCGCCTTCGAGCCGGGCGAGGACTCGGGGACCTCGGCCGCGGAGGATCCCTTTCCCTTCGTTCCCAATCGGGACACTCCCCTGGCTACGCCGCCGCCCCGGCAGCAGCCGCTCGCCGAGCCGGCCCCCCTCTGGCGGCCGGAGGAGCACGAGGCCGTCCCGGAGGCGACCGTGGCCGCCGCGGCGGCCCATCCCGTCGCGGCGCCTCCCACCGGCCGAGCCCTCGCGGATCTGTACTACTCCCAGGGTCACTATGCCGACGCGCTCCAGATCTATGACGACTTGGTCACGCGCAACCCCTTCGACGAAGACCTGATGCGCAAGCGCAGGGACTCGGAGGCTCGCCTCCTTCCGGCGGAGTCGGGCGCGTCCGCGCCCACCCCGGATCCGGCAGTGGACCGGCGCCGGGCCCGCATCCGGACGCTCCAGCGCTGGCTCTCGCGGGTCCAGGCCGGATGATTCCGGGCCTCCGGCCATGACATCATCCGTGTGGGCATGAACGTTTTTCAGGAAGCGCTGCGGGCAGTGGCCGACCGCGTCGAGGGGACGCGCGCGGTCTCGCTGGTCGGCGTGGATGGAATCGCGATCGACTCCTACGTCGCCGCCGGGGACGTGCCGCTGGAATCCCTGGCCGCGGAGACCGGCGCGATCGTGAAAGCGGCCCAGGCTTCCAGCGCCATGACCGACCACGATACGTTGGCGCAGCTGACGGTGGCGTCGGGCCGGGCCACGACGATCCTCTGCCGTGTGACCGAGGAGTACTATCTGCTCCTGTGGCTGGCGCAGGACGGCAACTTCGGCCGGGGCCGCTTCGAGCTCCGGAAAGCCGCCTCCGCGCTGGAAAAGGAGCTGCTCTGAGCCATGCTGTCGCTTAAGGAAATCCGCGAGCTGATCGATCTGGTCACCGAGCGCGGGCTCGCGGGCCTCGAGATCGAACGGGGAGGCTTTCGGCTGCGGATCGAGGGACGGCGTCCGGCCGTCTTCGAGATGGCCGCCGTGCCGGTCGAAGCTCCCACGCCGGCGGCCCGCGTCGCGGCGGCGCCGGTTGCGGAGCCAGAGCCCGCGGCCGAGGAAAACGTGCACGTCATCACGTCGCCGATCGTCGGCACGTTCTACCGGTCCGCCTCGCCCGAAGCGGATCCGTTCGCGCAAGTCGGCGAGCGCATCGCCAAGGGCAAGATCCTCTGCATCATCGAGTCCATGAAGCTGATGAACGAGATCGAATCGGACGTCGAAGGCGAAGTGCTGGCGGTTTATCCGCGCAGCGGCCAGCCGGTCGAGTACGGCGAGAAGCTGTTCGCCATCAGGCTGGCTGCCTGATCGGGAGGCGTGAGACGGGGCGGAAGTCCGAAGCGCCCCCGCCGTCTCCCGCCTCCCGCCTACCGCCTACCGATGTTTAAGAAGATCCTGATCGCCAATCGCGG
>JBDTXY010000278.1:0-4350 GCA_040005945.1 Acidobacteriota bacterium | reverse complement strand
TGGGCCGGCGAGGGCTCCACGTTCCAGGACCTCATGGGCCGCACGTACATCGACTGTCTGGGCGGCTACGGAATCTACAGCGCCGGCATCCGCCACCCCAAGGTCGTCAAGGCGGTCGCGGATCAGCTGGCGCGGATGCCGCTCTCCAGCCAGGAGCTCCTGGATCCGCTGCGCGGCGCGCTGGCGGAGCTGCTGGGCGAGATCACGCCGGGCGATCTCCAATATTCCTTCTTCATCAACAACGGCACCGACGCCGTCGAAGGCGCGATCAAGCTCGCGCGCATCTATACGGGCAAGACCAACTTCATCAGCTCCCTGCGGGGCTTTCACGGAAAGAGCTGCGGCTCGCTGTCGCTGCTGGGCCGCTGGGAATACCGCGAGCCGTTCCTGCCGCTGCTGCCCGGAATCCATTTCGTGGAGTTCGGCGACGCGGAGGCCGTCGAGGACGAGCTCTACAAGGCGGACCAGACGGGCAAGGGCATCGCCGCGGTCATCATGGAGCCGATCCAGGGCGAGGCCGGCGCGATCGTCCCGCCCGACGATTTCTGGCCGCGCATCCGCAAGGCGTGTGACGAGTACGGCACGCTCTTGATCGCGGACGAGGTCCAGACGGGGCTGGGCCGCACCGGGAAGCTCTTCGGCGTCGACCACTGGAACGTGGTGCCCGACATCATGTGCCTGGGCAAGGCGATCGGGGGCGGGGTCATGCCGCTCTCGGCCTTCATCTCCACGCCCAAGATCTGGAGCGTGCTGGAGTCCAACCCCTTCATCCACTCTTCGACCTTCGGCGGCAATCCGCTGGCCTGCGCGGCGGGAATCGCCGCGATCAACGTCACCTTGTCCGAGGATCTCTCCGGCCAGGCCGCCAAGAAGGGCAAGTACCTGATGGGGCAGCTCATCCGCCTCAAGATGCGCTTCGACCGGATCATCCACGGCGTCAACGGCCGGGGGCTGCTGCTGGGGATCGAGTTCGCCAACTCCGAGATCGGTTACAAGGTCGTCGCCGGGCTCTTCCGGCGCGGCGTGCTCGTGGCCGGCACGCTGACCAACTCCAAGGTCGTCCGCATCGAGCCGGCGCTGAACATTCCCGACAAGCTCATCCGCGAGGTCTTAGCGGCGCTCGAAGACACGCTCAAGGAAGTCGACGAAGCCATTCCCAACATCCAGGCGGACGAGGAGTGATGCGCATCGCCGTCCTGGGCGCCGCCGGCGCGATGGCTCAGGTCGTCGTCCGCGATCTGCTGGAGTTCGTGCCGGAGGTCCAAATCACCGCGGCGGACTTGCGGCCCGCCGCCCACGCCGATCGGAGGGTCCAGACGGCCACCCTGGATGCGCGCGACGAGGATGCGACCGCGCGGCTCCTGGAAGGCCACGGCGCCGTCCTCAACTGCGTCACGTACTACTTCAACGTGCCGATCATGCGGGCGGCCCTGAAGGCGCGCGTCCCCTACGCGGACCTGGGCGGCCTCTACCACGGCTCGATCGCCCAGTTCGCGCTGCACGACGAGTTCGTCCGGGCGGGAGTTCCGGCGCTTCTGGGAATGGGGTCGACGCCCGGCATCACCAACGTCATGGCGGGCAGCCTCGCGCGCGATCTCGACTCCGTCGAGGCGATTCACGTCCGCGTCGGCTGCATCGACCGCTCGGCTTCGGGCCCGCTCCCGGTGCCCTACGCGCTGGACACGGTCTTGGACGAGTTCGCCCTCGAGCCGATGGTCCTTCGCGGCGGCCAGCCCGTCCCCGTGGCGCCGATGAGCGGCAAGGAGACGATCGAGTTTCCGCCCCCCGTGGGCCGCGTCGAAGCGATCTACACGCTGCATTCCGAGGTCGCCATGCTCCCGCGCTCCTTCCCGGGCCTGCGCGAGGCGAGCTTCAAGGTCGCCTTCGAGCCCGAGTTCACGAGCAAGGTGGCGTTCTTGGTCGAGCTCGGATTCGCCTCGCGGGAGAAGCTTCCGTCCGGCTGCTCTCCCCGGGAGGTCCTGCTCGCGCTGGGCGCCCGCCAGACGGTTCCCCCGGGCGATCCCGACGACTGCGACGTGCTCCGCGTGGACGTCGAGGGCCGCAAAGGCGGCAAGGCCATCGCTCGCCGGGGCGAGATGACGGTGCTCCCGCACGCGCGCTGGAATATCGCCGCGGGCTCGCTCGACACGGGCGTCCCACTCTCCATCGCGGGCCAGCTCCTGGCCAGCCGCGCGATCGCGACCCCCGGCGTGCTCTGTCCCGAGACCGCCGTTCCCGACGAGCTCTTCTTCGAAATGCTGGAGCGGCGCGACATGCGCGTTCGCTGGAGCTGAGGAAACCGGAAAGGACCAACCGTGGCCATCGCCTCGATCAACCCCGCAAACGGAGAGACGCTGCGAACCTTCGATCCACACTCGGAGGCCGAGATCGAGCGCCGGGTGGCCCTGGCAGCCGACGAATTCCGGCGCTGGCGCGCGGTTTCGTTCTCGGACCGCGCCGCCCGGATGGCCAGGGCCGGGGAGCTGCTCGAGGCGCACAAGCAGGAGCTGGCGCGCGTCATGACGCTCGAGATGGGCAAGCCCGTCGGCGCGGCCGTGGCCGAGGCGGAGAAGTGCGCCTGGGTCTGCCGCTACTACGCCGAGAACGCCCAGGCGTTTTTGTCGGACGAGCCGGCACCGACCGACGCCAGCCGCAGCTTCGTGCGCTACCAGCCGCTGGGCGCGGTGCTGGCGGTGATGCCATGGAACTTTCCGTTCTGGCAGGTGTTCCGTTTCGCCGCGCCGGCGTTGATGGCCGGCAACGTGGGCCTGCTCAAGCACGCCTCCAACGTGCCGCAATGCGCGCTCGCGATCGAGGAGATCTTCCGCCGCGCCGAGCTTCCGGAGGGCGCGTTCCAGACGCTCTTGATCGGATCCGACCGCGTCCAGGCGCTGATCCAGGATCCCCGCATCGCCGCGGTGACCTTGACCGGCAGCGAGGGCGCCGGCGTCTCGGTGGGGGCGGCCGCGGGCAAAGCGTTGAAGAAGTGCGTTCTGGAATTGGGCGGCAGCGATCCCTTCATCGTCCTTCCCAGCGCGGACATCGAGGCCGCGGCGGCGGCGGCGGTCAAGGCCCGCACCATCAACAACGGCCAGTCCTGCATCGCCGCCAAGCGCTTCATCGTCCATCGCGACGCCGCGCCCGACTTCGAGCGGCGCTTCGTCGAGCGCATGGTCGCGCTCAAGATCGGCGATCCGCTGGACCCTTCCGTCGAGATCGGCCCCCTGGCGACCCCCGCCATCGCGGCAGAAGTCGATGACCAGGTGCGCCGGTCCATCGCCGCCGGCGCGCGCCTTCTGGTGGGCGGACGGCGCATGGAGGGTCCCGGCAACTACTACACCCCGACGGTCCTGGGAGACGTTCCTCGGGACAGCCCCGCCGCCGTCGAGGAGATCTTCGGGCCGGTCGCCAGCCTCTTCCGCGTCGGCGGCGTCGAGGAAGCGATCGCGCTGGCCAACGCCAGCCGCTTCGGCCTGGGCGCCTCCGCCTGGACGCGCGACGCCGGGGAAGTCGAGCGGCTCATCTCCGGCATCGACGCCGGCGCGGTCTTCATCAACGGCATGGTCAAGAGCGACCCTCGCCTACCCTTCGGCGGCATCAAGCACTCCGGGTTCGGACGCGAGCTGGCCGAGCACGGCATCCGCGAGTTCGTCAACGTCAAGGCCGTGTGGATCGCATGAGCGCGCCCTCGGGCCGGCCCGGGCCCGGAGAATACGCCGCCTACGCCCAGGCGGACATCGATCGCGTCCAGGGAGACGACGCGGCGGCGGCGCTGGCCGCCCAGATCGACGGGACGCTCGGAATGCTCGCGCCGGTCGACGAGCGGCATGCGTCCCGGTTCCGTTACGCCCCCCGAAAGTGGACGATCAAGCAGATCGTGGGCCATCTCTCGGACGACGAGCGCATCTTCGCGTATCGGATGCTGTGCATCGCGCGAGGCGACCGGCGCGTCCTCCGGGGTTTCGACGAGAAGGCCTACATGCGCAAGAGCGGCTTCGCCGCGCGAGCGCTCCCCGACCTGCTCGAGGAGCTGCGGATCGTGCGCGCGTCGACGCTGGCCTTTTTCCGGGGTCTGCCGGAGGACGCCTGGACGCGCGCCGGAATCGTCAATGGCTATCCGGCCACGGTTCGCGGCCTCGCCTTCCACGTGGCGGGCCATGAGCTGCACCACCGCCGGACTCTGGAAGAGCAGTACCTCCGATAGCCGCTACGTCGGAAGGAAGCTCGCTCCCACGGTCTGGGAGATCCGCGCCATGACGTGCTTGATCTGGGTGTAGTCCTCCAGCGCGTACATGGACATGTCCTTGCCGTAGCCCGACTGCTTGTAGCCGCCGTGCGGCATCTCGGAGA
>JBDTXY010000277.1:0-4351 GCA_040005945.1 Acidobacteriota bacterium | reverse complement strand
CGCTGTCATCGCGAGCGCCGGGTGCTGGCTCGTCTGGACCGCGCGCTCGGCCGCCGCGCGCCACAGGTACACTGCCGCGTAGGCGCGCCACGGCCGCCAGCGCTCGGCGAGCGCGTTCAGAGTCGCGGCCGCCCGCGGGCCATGCAAGCCGGCCGCCCGGAGCAAAGCGAGGTCATCCGCGGGGAAGGCGTCCGGCTGGCAGAAAGCGCGCAGCGCGATGTACTGCGCTGTCCACTCGCTGGTTGCTGCCACGCGAACCAGGCTCGCCAGGGACTCCTCGTCCGCGCCCGCGCGCCCAAAGAGACCGGAGACGGCGGCCCGGGCGAGCGAGCGGATCGCTCGCGCCCGCACGGGCGGCAACCCCGCGAGGCGCGCCTTCGCCAGAACCTGCGCCGCCGGAAAAACAACCGTCAGGCCGCCAGCGTCCGAGACCAGGAGACGCTCGCCGAAGCGGCACGCCAGCTCGCCCGAGAGCGCCGACTCGGCGGCCGGCGTCGTCCCCTGGCCGAGAATGGCGCGCACCGATAGTTCGAAGGGATCCCAGGCGCCCGGGATCCGGAGCCCGGGGTACTTCCTCACGAGCGGCCCTAGCAGGGGGTCGCCGCGGAAGTGTCGCGTGATGGCAGTCGTGTCCGCGGCGAGATCGAACGTGCCGCGGAGCCGCGTCACGATTGGCAAGAGCGGGACGGGCTCCGAGAAGCGGACGCGCGCCTCCAGAGCGTGGGCCCCTTCGTTGTGCCGCACCTCCAGAATGCCGTGGCGTCCGTCCTGCGCGAACGAGCGCCGATACGCGCCCGAGACGATCTCTTCGACGCCCGGGATGGCGTGCGCCGCGAAAAACGCGACGAGCGATTCCCAGTCGTAGGGAGGGCGATAGGGAAGCCGGAAGACGTACTCGTCCTCCCCCGCGTGCAGCGCGGGGCAACGGTGGCGGCGCAGCTCCGAGGGAGTCCGGCCGTACAGGCCGCGGATCGAGTCGTTGAAACGGCGGACCGTCCGAAACCCGGCCGCCAGCGCGACGCGCGACATGGGCAGGTCCGTATCGCTGATGAGCTGCTTCGCGAAATTCAGCCGCCACATCTTCGCTACGGCGATCGGCGAGGCGCCGAGGTGGATCAGGAAAAGCCGGCGGAGATGACGGGCGCTCACGCCGAGACGGTGCGAGAGTCCCGCCAGATTTTGTTCTTGCAGCGCGCCCTCCTCGATCAGCCGCAGAGCCCGGGTCACCGTGGTGGACGTGCCCTTCCAGGCCGGCGTGCCGGGAGCCGCCTCCGGTCGGCAGCGAAGGCACGGCCGGAAGCCCGCCGCGAGGGCTTCTCCCGCAGACCGGAAATACCGGACGTTGTCACGCCGAGCGGTCGGTGACGGGCAGATCGGCCGGCAATAAATGCCCGTCGAGAGGACGGCGATGAAGAACCGCCCGTCGAAACGCGCATCGCGCGCCAGGCGCGCCCGGTCGCAGACTCTCGCATCCAGCTCCATCGCGCGGCTAGCGTACCTCTCGCGCCCTCCCGCGGATGGCCATTTCCGGACGTGAATGTCGGTGCGTTCTTGACGCTGGCCGAGCGCGGCCCGAATACTCGGAGAGGTCATGAGGAATCGCCTCCATCGCCAGCTGCTACGAATCCTCGCCGGCATTGCGTTGCTCGTGGCGGCAAGCCCCTCTTGCTTCGGCCGGGCGCCGGCGTCGCCACGTTGCGCGGGGTCGGAGCATCGCCAGTTCGACTTCTGGGCCGGCGACTGGGACGCCTACGACGCTGACGATCCCACCAAGCCGTCCGCTCAAGTCAAGGTCGACATCATCCTCGAGGGTTGCGCGCTGCGGGAGACTTACGAAGGCACGAACGGTCTCGTCGGCCAGAGCTTCAGCATCTACGACGCCTCGCGGAAAGTGTGGCACCAGACGTGGGTGACCAACCGCGGGCAGCTGCTGGTTCTCGAAGGTGGATTTCAGGACGGGCGCATGACTCTGCGAGCGACGGAGACCTCCGCCGAGGGCCCGGTGCTCTGGCGGGGCGTGTGGATTCCGCAGCGGGATGGCGTCCGGGAGACCGCGGAAACCTCGCAGGACGGCGGCAAGACGTGGAAACCGCGGTTCGACATTCTGTTTCGCCGCCGCACGCGATGAGCGGGGGACGATCGCCGGCTCGACGCGACCGATGATGACCGGAGCTCCGCCTCCCCGCGCGGGAGCGCCCCCTTCGTCGAGGCGGTGGAGCCTCGCGGAGTCCGGAGGGCGAGACGCGACTATGGCGATTCTCCCGCTGCGCGACGGCGATTCTCCTGCGCCGAGGCCTTTTCTCCCCACGGGGGAGTCCTCGCCGAACGAGATTCTCCGGTGCGCCGAGACTCTCGGGATTCCCTGGAAGCGCATCCTTGTGGCGGAGATCGAGGCGGAGGAGAAGCTGAGGGGCTATCTGCGGGACGTCGATGCCGAGTGCCCTCTCGAGTCCGCGCTCACGATTTTGTCCTTCTCCGCCCTCCGGTCGTGGCGTTTGCGCGATCAGCTCGAGAGCCTCTCCTGCCAGGCACGGGCCTCCGTTCGCGGAAGCATGAAGGGACTCCGTGCGTTCTCTCGACAACTCACGGGGAAGGCGGACCACGATCCGGCGGCCATTGTCCGGCACTGTCGGTTTGCTTACGAACGCATCCTTCTGCTGCAGCGCGTGCGCCGCGCCGCCGCGCGCAGCCGCGGACCAACGGCGGAGAGGCTGGCATTCGTCTGTTCGAGTTCCCGGTGCGGCTTCGAAGACGCGGCGTGGGCGCTTCGCGAGGAAGACTCGCCGCGGCGCGGCCACCACCTGGACGCGGCCGTCCGGAAGGTGCGCGACGAGGGCTTCCTCGTTCCAAGGGCACACACGGAGGCGCGTTCGCTGGCGCAACTGCGCCGCATCGTCCTCAGCTCTTCGCAGGTCGACCGCCGGAGCTCGGCGCGAAAGCGATCGAGGAGCACAGTCTCCGATCCTCGGCGCCCTCTTCCCAACGCCGGTGAGACGGGTCATCTGACCCCGCGGCTCTCGTAAGTCCGCCTCACATCCTTTTTTAGCACTCTGCTCGCGGCGAGAACACGCGATCCAAATTTGCCGGCTCTTCTCCAAGACTCTGTCCCTCCGACCCGTCTTTAATGCAAATCGGACGGGGGAGCAAACTCTGGCTTCCAAAGCAGTTCACGCGCATTTCGTTTACTTGGCCCTTCCGTTGCTCCGTCCCTACGCTGCCGCCGGACAATTTCGCACGGCGGCGTGGAGGAAGCGATGGTAGTTCGGTCGGTCGGTCTCAAGACCAATCATGAGGAGGCACGATGAAATCCAGGACGTCGATTTGCATGACTGTGTTCACTCTATTTGCTGCGCTGACGGTCCCGGCTCGACTCGCCGCGCAGGACAAGCCGGAACACCGCGAGGCCGGCTACTCCGTAGTCAACCTCGGCGGCCTCGGGGGAACATCCAGCGGGGCCAATAGCATCAACAACCGGGGGTGGGTGACCGGTCTTGCGAATCTGACCGGGGACCAGACCGCGCACGCCACTCTCTGGCGGCACGGACACACGTTCGACCTCGGCACGCTCGGCGGGCCCAACAGCGCCGTGAGCTGGCCAGTCAAGAACGATAGGGGCGAGATCGTGGGCATCGCCGAAACCGACACGATCGACCCGCTGGGGGAGACCTTTTCATGCGCATCCTTTTTCGGAACTCCCCATTCCGGCCACACGTGCCAGGGGTTCGTATGGCGAGACGGCGTGATGACCGCGCTTCCCACGTTGGGGGGCAACAACAGCTATGCCACCGGCGCCAACAATCGCGGCCAGGCGGTCGGATGGGCGGAGAATACGACTCACGATCCAACGTGCGTCGCTCCCCAGGTCCTCCAGTTTCGTGCCGTCATCTGGGGGACGAGGGACGGCCAGATCCAAGAGCTCTCTCCGCTCCCGGGCGATACGAGTTCAGCCGCGACGGCGATCAATGAAAAGGGTCAGGTCGTCGGCATCTCCGGTACTTGCGATCGAGCCGTTGGAAGATTCAGCGCCGCTCACGCCGTGCTCTGGCATGACGGAACCGTGACGGACCTGGGGAGTTTGGGGGGCGTCGCGTGGAACACTCCGACGGCCATCAATCATCACGGTGATATAGCCGGTTTCTCCGACTTTCCCGGCGACGAGAGCGGCGGACTGAACGCCCATGCGGTCCTCTGGACCAGGGACGGTGGCATCCAGGACCTCAGCACGCTTTCGGGAGACTCCCTGAGCCTGGCTTTTGGTATCAACGACCGTGGCCAGGTCGTCGGCCTGTCGATCGGCGCAAACGGGGTCCGTGCATTCCTCTGGCAAGACGGCGTCATGACGGACCTCAAT
>JBDTXY010000276.1:0-4355 GCA_040005945.1 Acidobacteriota bacterium | reverse complement strand
ACCCGGGCGAGCCGACCGCCGATGCCCGCAGGGCAGACCCCAAACAGAGCGGAGGCGACGGTATGCGAGAGGAGGGACTCGAACCCTCAAGGGAATTACCCCACGGGATCCTAAGTCCCGCGCGTCTGCCAGTTCCGCCACTCTCGCGCGGGACAATGGTAGGACCGGGCGCGAGCGCGGGTCAATGCGAACGCCTTCAAAAGACGAGGCGCCCCCGAGCGGGGCGCCCCGAATCCCGCGCGTGGGCTCAATTGGGCTGCGTCTGCCCGTCGTGCTTCTGGCCGGAGATCGACCGCGACACGCGGTTCTCCTGGCGGTTGACCTTGAGCTTCTCCCTGTCCGTCAGCGTCCCGCCATTGGCCTGGCGCATGTTCCGCACCTCGCGGTTCAGGTGCGTCTCCCGCCGCTCGAGGCGCGGGGACTCGCCCGGCGGCAGAGCGCCGCTACCGATTCCCTGCGCGATCCGATCCTGCTGATTCTCGGCGCGGTTCTCGATCCTTCCGGCCTCCGCGGAGGACGGGAGAATCAGGAAGGTTTGCGGGAATAACCGAGCGCGAACGCCCGCCACGAGCGTGTCTACTCTTTGGGCATCTCCGTGCCCCAGTAATATTTCTCGAAGAACGGCATGTAATCTTTTTTCGTGAGGAATTGGAGCAGGCCCGCCAGGTGCTTGGTCGTGCCGAATTTCCACGCGAAGGATTTCTGGTACGACTTGAGAAAGGTCAGAAAGACTTCGTCCCCGACCTCCTTGTGCAGCGCCGCGAGGACCAGAGGGCCCTTGTCGTACAGCAGACCGGTGCGGACCTCGAACCCGGTCACGGGATCGTAGATCTGGTTGGCCAGAGCGATCGGCGCCGCGTCGTTTGCGAAGTTCGCGCGACGCCTCCAATGCTTCTCGAGCGACTTGTAGACGTTCGGGTCCCGGTGGGTCTTCAGGAAGAAGGCCGCGCAATACTCAGCGAAGGCCTCGGTCAGCCATTGCTCCTCGTGGCTGGGCATCTTGACGACGTGGCCCCAATACTGGTGCGCGATCTCGTGGGCGAACCGCTCGTTGATCCCCTGTGAGAAGAGCTGGTTCATGTCCCCCAGCAAAGGATTGAACGCTTCGCTGGTGATGAACATGATCCCCGGCGGCGCCTGGCCGAAGCCATAGTCGTTGATCTCGATGATGTTGTACTCGCTGAACGGAAACGGCCCCAGGAACTGCTCGTAGTACGCGATGATCGCCTCGGCCAGGTTCGTGAGCTGCTTGACGCCGCGCGGATTGCGGATGGCGTAGGTCGCCACCCGGATCGTGATGCCGTTGCGCACCTCTTCCTCGACCTCGTACTTGCCGGCGAGGATGACGGCAAATTGAATCGGCTTGTCGACGCGCGTCTCCAGGACGTTCTCGTCTCCCTCCACGGCGCGCCGCACCGTCGTCCCGGGCGCGAACGGCACGAACGGCTTCTTCACGCGGATCAGCGCGTGAAACGTGTAGAACTGGCCGCCCAGCTCCGTGAGCGGAAACCAGGGCCAGACTCCCAGCTCCCAGTAGCTGTCGCCGCCGGGGCGGACCAGAAAGTCCCCGTCGATCTCGAAGCGCAGCTTCACGGGACGTTCGGGCTCGGCCGGCTCCGCGAGCGCGACGACGATCTCGTTGTTCTTGTGATGGAACGCCAACTCGTGGCCCGCTTCGTCGAGGACCCGAACGACGTGTTCGGTGCGCGTTCCCACGCTGGCGCCCACCTCCGCATACCGCACCGTGCGGAGATCGAACCGCAGGATGCTCTGACGGACTCCTACGGGCGCGATGGTTTCGCGCACGGTGAGCTTTGCGTCGTTGCCGGCGGAGGCCGCGAGGTCGACGTCCACGTCCGTGATGAGAAAACGGGCCGGCAGCGGATCGCGGCGATCGCGCGCGATCGGCTGATTGGATAGGGTGCCGAGCCAAAGATACTTTCGGAACTCGGGCTCCCGCGACTGGCTGCTGTGCAGAAAGGCCAGCGTCTCGGACCGGCTCTGCCAACCGTCCAGCTCGTAGACCAGGTCCTCCTTGCCTCCGTCCATCTCCACCCAGACCAGCGGCGTTTCCGGAGCGTTGCCGCGCTGCTGGGCGAAGTCGTGCGAGAGCGGAGGCGCATAGCTGCGGCCGAACTTTTCCCTCTGGTCCCGGAACCCCTCCGCCAGCGCCGGAGCCGAGGCCCCGGAGAGCGGCGGCACGGGCGCGCCGGAGGAGAGCCACAAAAGGCGCTTGAACGAATCCCGCACTTTAACGCCCGCGCCCGTCTTCTCGGGGACGAGGCTGGTCCCCTTCCCCGCGTTGAAGAGGACGACGGGCGCCTCCGTCGGGTCGACCGAGACGTACTCCATGGCGCCGTCGCCTTCGAAGTAGACGCCCACGATCTCCTCGCCGGCGCGCACCGGCGCGGCCCGTCCCGACTTGAGCGCGCAGTCGATGTGGCCCGCCGTCAGATGGAGATTCGCGACCGACACGGCATCCCCGGCGCTCAAGTGATCGAACCGCTCGATGGTCTCGGCGAGTCCCGGGCTCGCGGCCGCGCGCGCGATTCCGGGCGCGGCGAGGCATAGGGCTGCCGCCAGGGATCCCCAACGGCGATTCATGCCACATTCTAATCTCCCACGACGGGAATAGAATCCCTCCCGCTCCATGACTCTGCTCTCCGGCTCGCGACTCGGCACGTACGAGATCGTCGACGCGCTCGGCGCCGGAGGCATGGGCGAGGTCTATCGCGCGAGGGACACGCGGCTGCACCGGGAGGTCGCGATCAAGATCCTTCCCGAGGCGTTCGCCGAAGACGCCGAGAGGCTGGGGCGCTTCGAGCGCGAGGCGCGCCTCCTCGCCGCGCTCAACCATCCCGCGATCGCGACCATTCACGGCCTCGAGCACAGCGGCGAGCGCCGGTTCATCGTCATGGAGCTGGCTTCCGGAGAGACCCTGGCGGACCGGATCGCGGCGGGAGCCCTTCCCGTCCCGGAGGCGATCCGTCTTGGCCGGCAGATCGCGGAGGGACTCGAGGCCGCGCACGCGCGGGGCGTCATCCACTGCGACTTGAAGCCCTCGAACATCGCGTTGACTCCCGACGGCCGCGTCAAGCTGCTCGACTTCGGCCTCGCCCGCGCGTTCGCGACCGAGGCTTCCTCTTCCGATCTCTCGCGATCTCCGACGATCACCTCCGACCTCGAGGCGCCCGGCATGATCTCGGGCACGGTCCCCTACATGAGCCCGGAGCAGGCCCGCGGCAAGGACGTCGACAAGCGCACCGACATCTGGGCATTCGGATGCGTGCTCTACGAGATGCTGACGGGACGCCGCGCGTTCTCGGGCCGGACGGTCGCCGAAACGCTCGCCGCGATCTTCGAGACCGATCCGGATTGGGGCCTGCTGCCCGCCAAGACGCCCGCCGACGTGCGCGAGCTCTTGCGCCGGTGCTGCCAGAAGGACGCCAATCGCCGCCTGCGCGACATCGGCGACGCGCGCATCGAGCTCGACGACTCGCTCTCCGGCCAGACCCGGGAGCTGGACGCCCGCCGATTCAGCCGGGCTCGGCTCTCATCGCGGCTGGTTCTCGCCGCGGCGGTGGCGGCGGGCGTGGCCCTGGCGGCCGCCGCATATTTCGCGCTCCGCCCGCGAACCGCGGCTACCTCGTCGAGCGCGACGCGACAGCTCGCCGTGCTCCCGTTCCGCAATCTGACCGGAACGGCCGAGGGCGAGCTGATGGGTCTCGCCATGGCCGAAACGGTGAGCGTCCGCCTCGCCAACGTCTCCAACCTCCAGGTCGTGACGCCGCGCGCGACGATCGAAGCCTCCGACCGGGATACGGACTTCGCCCGCGTCGCGCGCCGACTGGGCGCGAACACCCTGCTGTCCGGAACCCTCCAGCGAGAGAACGCGCGATTCCGCATCACCTACCGATTGGTCGATGCCGGCGGCAATCAGCTCGCCGCGAACAGCTTCGACGGCTCGGAGCTCTTCGCGCTGCAGGACCTGGTCGCCGAAGGCGTCCTTCGCGATCTGAGCCTGCGACGCGGGACCCGCCGCACCCCCACGCCCTCGGGACTGGAGACGGGCTCCGAGCAGGAGCGTTACATGCAGGCGATCGGCCTGCTTCAGCGATACGACAAGACGGATTCGGTGGAGCAGGCGATTCAGGTCCTGGCGGCCCTGGCCGCGGAACGGCCGAACTCTCCCCTGGTCCATGCGGCGCTGGGCCGAGCCTATCTCCTCCGATTCAATGCGACGCGCGACCCGAAATGGGTGGATCTGGCGATCGGGTCGTGCGCGCGCGCGGGCCAGCTCGCCCCGGACCTGCCGGAGGTCGACGTGACCCAGGGGGAGATCGCTCTGCGGATCG
>JBDTXY010000275.1:0-4356 GCA_040005945.1 Acidobacteriota bacterium | reverse complement strand
AGGAGTTGTTCTACCTCCCCCGTCATCCCGAGGAGCGCGGCGACGAGGGATCCATCTCAGAGCGGCACTTTGAGCCGAAAGGGGTCCCTCGCGGAGCCTGCCCCAAGCGAAGCTGAGGGGTCGGGATGACGGGCAGGGAATCAGAACCCGGGCGGGCGTTTGTTCGCGACGTCGAATGCGCGCTCCATCGCGATGCCGGCCCGGCCGATCGTTCCCTCGTCGAAGAGCCGGCCGATGAGGCATACGCCGTGCGGGACGCGACGCTTCGGCGAAAACGTCGGCATCGGGATTTTCGGATCCGGCGCCCAGTCGCTTCTGGCCTGCTCAACTTCGACGAATCCGGCCGGCAGCACGAGCGCCGGGTGTCCGGTGAAGTTGGTGATCGTCAGGATCTCGTCGCGCAGCGACGGCACCAGGAGCATGTCGACCTTCTCGAAGAGGCGAGCCATCTCCTGGGCCACCTTCCGCCGGAGGCGATCGGCCTGGACGAAATCCACGGCGGAGAGGAAACGCGATTGGCGGAACGTGTTGGGCCACGCGTCGGGGACCTGCTTGGTGAGCTGATCCAAGCCGCCGGAGAGCGTCAGCTCCTCGAAGGCGGCCGCGGCCTCCGCAAAGAGAACGGTGTTGAGCGATCCATACGGCCAGTCGGGAAGGCTGACCTCGACCGGCACCATGCCGAGGCGCCGGATCGTCTGCAGGGCCGCGCGGTCGACTTCGGTCGCCGGGCTTTCGTTCATCCACGCCGGAAAGAAACCCACTTTGAGCCCCGTCACGGGCCCGTCCGCTTCGAAGTCGAGCCGGCTGGGCACGCTCGAGAGGTCGCCCGAGTCCGCGCCCGAGATCGCCGCGAGAACGAGGTACGAGTCTTCGACGCCGCGAGTCATCGGCCCGAGCTTGTCGAGGGACCAGCAGAGGGTCATCGCTCCCGTGCGCGGCACCTTGCCGAACGTGGGCCGCAGGCCGACCACGCCGCAGCGCATGGCCGGGTCGATGATGCTTCCGCCCGTCTCGCTGCCGATCGAGAAGCCCACCAGGGCGGCAGACGTGGCCGCGCCGGGCCCCGCGCTGCTTCCGCCGGAGCCTTCCTCGATGAGCCATGGGTTCATCGTCTGGCCGCCGAACCAGACGTCGTTCAACGCGAGCGAGCCCAGGCTGAGCTTGGCGATCAAGACGGCCCCGGCCTTGTGGAGCCGCGCGACGACCGCGGCGTCGGCGTCGGGAACGCGGTTTCGATACGGCTCGGCGCCCCAGGTCGTGAGGATTCCCTTGGTGTCCAGGAGGTCCTTCGTGCCCCAGGGAATTCCGTGGAGCGGGCCGCGGTACTTCCCGGCCGCGATCTCCGCGTCCGCCCGCTTGGCCTGCTCCAGCGCCAGGTCGCGGGTCACTGTGATCACGCACTTCAACTTGGGGTCGAAGCGCTGGATCCGATCCAAATAGATGCGCGTCAGCCGCTCCGAGGTCAGCGCGCGCTTCTCGATCCAACGGGACAAGTCCGCGACGGGCGCGAACGCGATGTCCTCGTCGCGCGGGGGCAAGGGGCGCGGAGCCGCCGCGCTGCGAAGGAATTGGTCGCGCGCGGGAAGCGCGGGAACGCCCGGGATCATCGGGTCCCAACGCGACGCCGGCGATAGCGAGGCCTCCAGCGGGACCTTCTTCGGGCCGGTGCGCCGCTCCATCGTCGGGGCCATCGACTTGGCCCAGTTGCCCGCGGCCTGGTTCCGATGGGCCGGCGTCATGTCGATGCGCATCAGCTTCTCGGTCTCGGCGAAGGTGGCCGCGGTGACTTCCGGTCCCACCGGCGGCGCCGTGCCGAAGGCGGGAGGCGTTCCGGCCACGGGCGTGGGCTGCGGTGACGGCGGCGTCGAGGAACTCCGGGCGATCGCGCGGCCCGCGGCGGCGGTTCCGACGATTCCGGCGGCGGTGCGGGCGAGGAACTCCCGGCGTGATTTGGTCATGGCGTCTCCTCCGGTGACGGGATCCTAGCGCGAGGGTGTCCTTTAGGAGGGCTTCTCCAGGTATCGCCGCGCTTGCGCGAGCTCGGGGCGCGACGACGAGGCGCCGCACTGCTGGACGAGCGCGCGGTAGAGCTCTCGGGCGCGCTCTGGCTGCTTCGCGAGGTTGGCCGCGCGGGCGGCGCCGTAAAGGCCGTTGAACCGGTTGGGCGCCTTTCGGAGCGAAGCCTCGTACTCGGCCAGCGCCCCGGCGGCGTTTCCCATCTCGAGGAGCATGTCGCCCAGAAGCTCGCGGGCGGGCAGCAGCGCGCCGGGCGTGACCGGATGCTTGCCGGTCTTCTCTTCCAGCTCCGCGGCGGCGCGGGCGGTCGTGACCGCTTCGTCCTTGCGCCCTTGCGCATAAGCGATCCAGGCGGCCGCGGCCAGGCGCATCGATTCGACCGCGCCCGCCCAATCGTAAGGCCCCGGGATGGGCGTCTTCACCAGGCCCGCGTGGATTTCTTCGAGACGTTCCAGGGCCGCGCGTGACCGGTCGACTCTGCCGCTCCGCGCGCCGCCGATCGCCTTTGCGAAATCCGTGAGCGCGGGCGCGTAGGGGGCCGTCGGGTCGGCGGCGAGCGGGGGCAGATCCGCGGCGGCCTTCCAATCTCGCCGTTCCAGCGCCCAGCGCGCCGGAATCGCGGCCAGGGCATAGGCCACGGAAAACGTGCGCTGGTCGACCGCTGGGGAGGCCGTCGCCTTCTCCAGGATCTCCCGCGCATGTTCGTGGTCGCCGACCTGTAAGTAGGCGTACTCGAGGTAATCGAACGCGTGGACCGAGTCGTAATGCATGGCACCCGGGTGCCTCTTTGCCATGAGCCGGTCTCCGGCCTCGGCCGACTCCAGATTCGACGCGATCGACTCTTGCCAGAGCCCCAGGCGCGTAAAGATGTGCGAGGGCATGTGGAGCGCGTGGGGCGCGGACGGCGCGATTTTCGCGTAAGCGCGCGCGGCCGGCAGGGCCTCGGCCGCCAACTCGGGATAGTCGAACGCGTGGATGATGTAGTGCGCGACTCCGGGGTGCTCCGGCTCGGAGGGAAGCAACGCCGTCAGGATCGCGGCCGACTTTTTGTCGTCGGCGTGGGTCGGATCGCCCGGCAACTTGGCGCCCTGGATCGATACCGCATAGAAGATGCTCGCTTCGTGGTCGTCGGGGAATCGGCGCGACAGCGCCTCCATGGCGTCCCGGTACGCGGCCGCTCGCGCGCGGTGGTCCAGCCGCTCCTCGTGGCTGTAGAAGGCCGCGACCGCGTCGATGTATCCCTTCTCGCGTTCGGCCGCGGCGCCGAGATCGAGCGCCTTGGCGGCGGCGGCCTTGCCCGCGGCGAACTCGTCGCGCGACGGCGGAGCCCAGATCGGATGGTAATAGGTCATCGCGATGCCCCAATACGCCATCCCGCATGCCGGGTCCTTCTCCGCGACGGACTGGAAGGCCAGTCGCGACTCTTCAAAGCCAAAGGAGTGGAGGAGCGCGACGGCGCGCGTGAATTCCGTTGCGACTTCGGGGCGGCACGAAGTCGGGAAGTGAACGGTTCCCAGCTGCTCCATCTCTCCGTGCGCGTGCTGGTGCTCCTCCTGGGCGAGGGCAATCGGGGCGAAGAGGAATGCGGCGGCGATGGCGAGCAGCGCGAGCGGCGTCTTCCGCATGGCTACTGGCCCTCCACCCGCGGCAGCTCGATGAAGCTGGCCTGGCCCTGGGCGTTCGCGTGGTACACGCGCTGGGTCGCCTTCTTGTAGTCCTGCGGCTTGGCCCAGAAGATGTTCTCGACGAAGGTCTGAGGGTTTCGGTCGTAGAGCGGAAACCAGCTCGACTGCACCTGCACCATGATCCGGTGCCCGGGGAGGAAGACGTGGTTCGCGGTCGGCAGCGTCCACTTGTAGAGCAGGGGCTTGCCGGCCTCGATCGGCTTGGCGGTCTCGAGACTCTCGCGATAGCGGCCGCGGAAGATGTCGGCGGAGACCATGAGCTGGTAACCGCCCATGGCGGGCTGGCCCGCGACCTCGTCGGGGTAGACGTCGATCACCTTGACGACCCAGTCCGAGTCGGTTCCGGACGTCGACGCCACCAGGTTGGCGACCGGCTGGCCGCTGATCTTGACCGGCGCGGTCAAGATGTCCGAGGTGAACACGGCCACGTCCGGCCGGCCGGAGGACTCGCGCTGGTCGGACACGAGCCACTGCGCCCAGCTCTTGCCCTGATCGAAGGTGGATTGCACGACCGGCCGCGGGAGGAAGGGCACGGGCCGCGCGGGATCGGAGACGTATTCCTCGAACGGCGCGTCGCCGTCCCTGGGCGCGGCAAAACCGAGCTTCCTGTTGGCGGAGAGATAGAGCGGCGTGAGCTTGGCGCCGCTCGCGGGCC
>JBDTXY010000274.1:0-4360 GCA_040005945.1 Acidobacteriota bacterium | reverse complement strand
ACGGCGCGGAAGTCGGCTACTACCCCATCCGCTTCTACAACCGGCGGCTGGTCAAGATCGCGCAGCGCAAGAAGGCCCTCGGCATCTACGGCAACCACAACGCCGGCCGGCGGCCCAAGTTCGTGGGTTTCTCGATCCGCGGCGCGATGTGGGTGATGCTCTTCCACGGCCTGCTCCGCTGGGGCAAGGCGGAGCTCGCCAACGCCTGGACCTACATCGTGCGACCGCGCTCGGCCCGACGGGATGCCCCTGCCGAGGATGCCGCGGCGCCCGCGGCCGCCGCGCGCACCGGCGACGCTTCGGCGCAATAGAGCCGGAGCCCAAGGTGCAGGCCTCCGATTCGCGCCGCACGGCGCTGGTCACGGGCGCCTCGAGCGGCATCGGTTTGGAGCTGGCGACGTTGCTCGCGCAGGACCGTCACGACCTCGTCTTAGTCGCCCGGAGCCGCGACCGCCTCGCGGCCATCGCGAACGGCCTGAAGGAGGAGTTCGGCGTTTCCGTCGTCGTCGTGGCCCGCGACCTGGCTCGCGCCGAGACTCCCCGCGAGATTGCCAAAGAGCTCGACGCGCGGAGGGTCACGATCGACGTCCTGATCAACAACGCGGGGTTCGGCGTGTACGGATTGTTCGCGGAGACGGCGATCGACAAGGAGCTGGCGATGATCCAGGTCAACGTCGCGGCGTTGACGCACTTGACCAAGCTCATGCTGCCCGGGATGCTCCAGCGGCGGCGGGGCCGCATTCTGAACGTCGCCTCGACCGCCGCCTTTGCGCCCGGGCCCCTGATGGCCGTCTATTACGCGACCAAGGCCTATGTGCTCTCCTTCTCGGAGGCGCTCGCCAACGAGACGGCCGGCTCGGGCGTCACCGTCACTGCCCTCTGCCCCGGGCCCACCGTCACGGAGTTCCAGAAGGCGGCGGGGCTGGAGGCGACGCGGCTCTTTCGCTCGCCGCTCGTGATGAAGGCCCCGGATGTCGCGCGCGCCGGATACGAGGGCATGCTCCGCGGAAAGCGCATCGTCATTCCGGGAGCCGGCAACTTCGCCCTGGTCGAGGCCCTGCGGGTCACGCCGCGGCGCCTCGTCACGGCGATCGCCCGCCGGATTCAGGAAGCCAAGACGTGACGCGCCGCGCGAGCCGCTCGCGATGACCCCCGCGGCGACCGCGCCGCCTCAGAGCCTTCGCGCGGGGCTCGCGCGCGCCCGGCCCGCGCTCGTTCTCCTGCTCCTCATCAACCTCTTCAACTACGTCGATCGCCAGGTCCTCGCGGCCGTCGTGCCTTCGATCGAGCACAGTTTCTTCGGCGCCGGGAGCGGCGCGCACAAGTCGGCCGGCCTCGAGGCGCTGCAGAACTGGTGTCGCGCGCATCTGGGCTTCCAGCCGGAGCTCGCGCTCATCGGCGTCCTCTCGATGGCCTTCATGCTCCTGTACATGGTGGGCGCGCCGATTTTCGGACGGCTCGCCGAACGGCACCCGCGGTGGGCCCTGGTCGGGATCGGCGTCGTCCTCTGGAGCCTCGCCAGCGGCGCGTCGGGGCTCGCGGCGACGTTCTTCGGCCTGCTGCTGACGCGCTGCCTCGTGGGCGTGGGCGAGGCCGCCTATGGCCCCGTGGCGCCGGCCATCCTCTCGGACCTCTATCCCGTGGAGCGGCGCGGCCAGATCCTCGCCTGGTTCTACATGGCCATCCCGGTCGGAAGCGCCCTCGGCTACGTGCTCGGCGGCGCGGTCGCCGTCTCATCCATCGGTGAGCTCGGCGCTCGTCTGCTCGGGATCCACGCCGAGAGTTGGCGTTGGGCGTTTTTCCTGGTGGTGCCACCCGGCCTGATCCTCGGGCTGTGGGCGTTTTTCATGGAGGATCCCCCGCGCGGCCAGGCGGACGGCTCCGCCGGCGCGATGCCGGCGCGCATTCGGTGGCGCGACTACGGCGCACTGCTGCGGACGCCGTCCTGGGTCTTGTGCACGCTCGGGATGACGGCGATGACGTTTGCGATCGGCGGCATCGCGTTCTGGATGCCCTACTACCTCGCGCGCAAGCCCGGCGCCCCGGCCTCGGCGACGGTCATCTTCGGCGGCATCACATGTATCGCGGGCATCGTGGCGACGCTGCTCGGCGGACTCGCCGGGGACAAGCTCCGCGCCCGGTTTCCGGGCTCGTACTTCCTGGTCTCGGGTGTCGCCGTGCTCGTCGGCTTTCCGTTCATGCTCCTGACCCTGAGCGCGTCGTTTCCGGCGATCTGGATCTGGCTCTTCTTCACCTGCTTCTGCCTCTTCTTCAACACCGGGCCGACGAACACGATCCTCGCCAACGTCAGCCATCCGTCGATTCGCGCTGCCGGCTTCGCCCTCAACATCTTCGTCATCCACGCCTTCGGCGACGTGCTGTCCCCGGTCGTCATCGGGATCGTCGGCGACCGCTACGACATGCACCGGGCGTTCATCCTCGTGGGCACGATGTTCCTCGCCGCCGGGATCCTGTGGCTGCTCGGCGCGCGACATCTGGCACGCGACACGGCGCGCGCGCCGACCCGGCTCGCGAGCGAGACGTGACGTCCCCGGTCTCGCGCCCGGACCCGGAGGGGACCGGATACGTCCTCGTCCGCGCGCTCAGCCGCTTCCTCCTCCGCCTCTTCTACAGACGCATCGAGGTCGTCGGCGCGCAGAACATTCCCGCCACCGGGCCCCTGATCCTCGCCGCCAATCACCACAACTCGCTCGTGGACGCGATGCTGCTGCTGGCCGTGATCCCGCGCCGGCTGCGCATCCTCGCCAAGGCATCGCTCTTCCGCCATCCGCTGATCGGACCGTTCCTGCGCGTCATCGGCGGCCTTCCGGTCCACCGCCGCCAGGAGCCCGGACACGACGCGGCCAGCAGCGCCGCCCTGTTCGAAGCGACGACCCGTGCGCTGGACACGGGCGGCGCGATCCTCATCTTCCCGGAAGGGCGCACGCAGCCGGAGCCCGCCCTCCAGGAGCTGCGCACGGGCACGGCGCGGATGCTCCTGGCCGCCGCGTCTTCCGGCGCCCGCGCGGTCGCGCTGATTCCGGTCGGTCTCGTGTTCGATCAGCCCGGCACGTTCCGCAACGGCCGAGCCCTCGTGTGGATCGGGCCGCCCGTCGCGACGGAGGACTGCCTGGACGGAGTGGCCGCGACGTCCGGCGCAGCCGCGCGCGTCCTGACCGACCGCCTGGCCGCCGCGCTGCGCGCGCAGATCGTCGAGGCGGACGACCGGCGGACGCTCCGGCTCTTGAAGCTCGCCGAGGAGCTCTGGCGCGAAGGGGGCGGCGCGCGGACTCCCGAGGCAGATGCCGAATCCGGTGAAGCGGCGCGCGCCGCGTGGCTGCAGCGCGCGATGCACACCTACCGGTCCCTTCAGGAGCGAGCCCCGGACCGCGTGGCGGCCTTTCGCCAAGAGCTCGAAGCCTTCGACGCGGAGTCGGAGAAGGTGGGCCTCGCGGCAGAGCGCCTCTCCCGAACGTATTCGTTCGGCAGCGTCGCGCGCTTCAGCTTCAGCGAGGGGTCGTCGCTCCTGCTCGCCGCGCCGCTCGCGCTCTGCGGAATTCTGCTGCATGGTCTCCCATACTCGCTCACGGTCCTCGCCGTATTGCTCATCCCCCACACCGAAGAGGAAGATGCGACCGACAAGATCGCCGCCGGCCTCCTGTTCTATCCCCTGGCCTGGCTCGCCGAGGCCTATGCGGTCTTCCGGTTCGGCGGCGGACTCGCGCTCGCCGTCTTCCTGGCGGCGCTCCTGCCCACGGGCTTCTTCGCCCTCGCCTGGCACGAGCGGCTGGAGCACGTCCGAAAGGAGGCGCGTGCGTTCGTGCGCTTCCTGACGGATCGCGACGCCCTGCGGCGGCTGCGCGGACGCCGCCGGGAGCTCGTCGCCGAGCTCGATTCGCTGGTTCGCATCGCGCCCGAGGCGTGGCCCTCGGTTGCCGAGAGGATCGAATGAGTCTTCCCCTCTGGGCGTGGCGGGCTCTTTTCGTCATCGTCGGACTATCGGCCTGGTTCTGGACCCAGCGCCTGATCGCGCGGCGCGCGTTCCCCCAGGGCCAGATCGGCGACCGACTCCTCGAGCTCACCGCCCCCTGGAACCGTTACCTGTGGGAGCATCCGCGCGCCGCGGACCGCGTTCTCGTCGCGACCTCGGCCGTCATCGACCTGCTGGGGATCTTCCTGCTCCTGTGGTCGGTCTTCGGCCCCAGCGTCCGGCCCTTCCTCGGGCTCATCCTCCTCTTCACCCTGCGGCAGATCTGCCAGGGACTCTGCGCGTTGCCGGCGCCGGAGCGAATGATCTGGCGCGACCCCGGGTTCCCCTCGCTGCTCGTGACGTACGGCACGAGCTCCGACCTGTTCTTTT
>JBDTXY010000273.1:0-4376 GCA_040005945.1 Acidobacteriota bacterium | reverse complement strand
GGGACCCAGTGCATGATCTTCTGGCTGGACGTCCCGACGTCGAAGTCGGCGCCCGACGTGTCGCCGGCCGCGATCAGCTTCGCGTCCTTGAGGAGGTGGCAGTCGACGCACATCTTTGCCCAGACCGGAAGGTTGCCGCGCGTGTCGAACATTCCGAGCGTCAGCGCCTTCGCGTACGCGCCTTTCTCCTGGTGGGGTTGGACGTAGTCGCTCCCGGGACCGTGACAGCTCTCGCAGGAGACGCCGGAGTTCGCGTCGCCGTTGAAGATGGTGGCGTGGCAGGAGACGCAGGTGCCTTTCAGGTCGTAGGGGTCGGCCAAACCGATGGCCTTCGCGTAGCCGGCCGCCTTCTTGTCCTCCAGCTGTTGCAGGGCCTTGGCGTGCGTGTCCTTCGCGGACCAGGCCCCCTGCTTCTCGTGATCGTGGCAAGAGCTGCACTTGTTGGGCCCCAGAATCTTCGGCGCGGCGAGCAGCGCGCGGGGATGCGCGGCGAAGATCGCCACCGCCAGGACTGCGGCGGAGAGGCCGCGAAGTCCAGCTCGTCGGGTCATCGCGCGATCACGCCGAAGCGTCACAGGTTGGGATGTCTGGGAAACTTGACCCAAGGCAGGCGCACGCTGCGCACGAAGACGCGATCCGACCGGATCTCCGGCGGCGCTTCGAAGCCGGCGCTTCCCATCGTGGCGACGATGTCATCCTGGTCCACTCCGTCGCCGGACACCCCGACCCCGCCGACCAAGGCGCCGTTCTTATAGATCGGTACGCTCCCCGGGAAGATTTGGATGCCGTTGGGGATCGCGGGGATGTCCGTGCAGGGAGGTCCCAGCGGGTGCGTTCCGCCGACGATCCCGGCGAGTGCGGCGCGAAGCAAGTCGATTTGCAGCCCGTCGTTGAACGGGCTCCATTCCGCGAAGGGCCGGGAAAACGGGCCCGCCGCGGTCCCGTCGATGCCGTCGGGGAAAAACGGGCGGGAGAGAAAACCGTTGGCCCGATCCGTAAAGGCGACCCGGCCGTCCAAACCCAGGCCGTCGGCCAACGCGCGGTCGGTGTACTCGGAGAAGCCCGCGGCCGACAACGCGGCCCCGGCGCCGTCGCTCGAGAGGAACGCGGCGGTGCGCGCCTTCTGCGCCGAGACGTCGAAGCCGAAGACCGGAGCGTCGGGCGTCCGCGCGATGCCGAGGACCGTTCCCGCGGCGTCCACGACCGTGACGTTGACCTGGGCGAAGCTCCCCAGAGGCCGCCGAATGGCGGCGCGGGTGATGTACGCCTGCGCCAGGGCCTGCCCGATGATCCGCTCGACCTCGGCGGAGGAGAGGCCGTCGGGATCCGCGCTGGACCGAAACGGGAAGAATCGAGGGTCCGCCGTCGCCGCCAGCCCCGCGACGGTCACGGGGACGAAGATCGTGGGGCTGCCGTCGACCGGCGGGAAGACGTAGCTTCCGGCCGCCGGCGTTTCCGCGGGCAGCGGATCGGGAACTGCCGCATTGGCGAAGGGAAGCCGAATGCCGTTGGCCAGGATCTGATCGCCGCGAATCGCGGGCGGCGACTCGAACCCGCGCGTCCCGGCCAGGGCGGCCAGCTCTTCCGGAGTCGCGCGACTGCGCGAGGGGTCGAAGTCCACCGTCTCGATGCCGTCGGCCTCGACGCCGATGCCTCCCGCGGGCAAGCCGTTCTTGTAGAGCGGAATTCCTCCCGGGTCGCCCGAGAGGCCCAGAGGAAGCGCCAGATTCCGGTTGGCCGGGTCGGTCTTCTTGACGTCCGAGCAAGTCAGGTTCGAGAACTGCACGCCGAAGAGCGGGCCGCTGGAGACGAAGCTGACGGCGGGAGGAAAGTGCTCCTGGATGATGAAAGACGCCGAGCGCGTCGTGAAGGCGTTTCCGGAGGTTTCGAACACGGCTGCGGTGCCGGCCTTGGAGAGCGCGGCCAAGATCGTGGGATCCGGGATCCCGGGTCCGGCTACGATGACGCCGGGCCCCGGCGCCGTCCCCGCGGGGGCCAGTGTCGCGCCGTCCAGGCCGTGCACGCCGTCGTTGACCGCGGCGCCGCCCGGCTTCCCGTCGAACCGCAGGGAGCGCGGAGCGCCGTCCATGCGAAACACCGCCAGAATGTTCTGTTCCTTGTCCGTGACGGCGATGACCGCCGAGACGCCCTGCCGCTGCGCCTCGAGGGCTGCGTTGGCGACGATGTTCTGGACGTCCGCCGCGGTCAGGATGCCGATCGGCGAATCCGACGGCGCCAAAACGGTCGTCACGGGCCGCGCGGGAAGTTGGACGGTCGTGCGATGCGGCCGGCTGGTCCAGCCCAGCGCGAAGAGGAGCGCCCCGGCGAGCACGACGCGGTCTAAAACGCGTGGTTGCATACGTGGCCTGTGCGAACCCTCCCCGGAAGAGAATCCGGCTGCGCGCTTTTTTCGGGATCGTATGCGAATCGCGATGACGCTAGAGCGTTCGCGCGATCTTGTCAAGCGCGGGCCTTGACTTCCCGCGAACAAACCGCCAAGAATGCCGCAGACCCGAACGCTCCGAATTATTTGGGGTGAGCCCTGCAGAGTTTTCGGTCCTGTCGTCTTGGCCGACGGGTGGCGTGGAACCGCGTTTGTCGTGCGGCGGAAATCACAGTCCTCCTGCTCGTGATGAGGGCGACCTTGGCATCCGGACAGGCGGCGTCGGACGCGCCGCCGCCGGCGAATCCGCAGACCCCGCCCCCGGCTCCGCCGGCCGCGACCGCGAATCCTTCGCCGGCGATGGCACCCTTGGGCTTCTCCGGATCTGCCGCGCCCGAAGGCCCGGCCGACAACGACTTCCTGCCGGTCCCCGACCGCTGGCGGATCGGGTTCCCGGACTGGGATCGTTACACCCGCGGCAGCGCGCTGAATCCGTACCGCCAAAACGTGTTGAAGGGCGACTATCCGATTTTCGGACAGCGGACCTTTCTGAACTTTTCGGCGGTCAGCGACACGATCGGCGAGGCCCGCCGGATCCCGGTCGGCAGCGACGTCTCCTCGCAGAACCCCGACAGCGAGGAATTCTTCGGAAACGGCCGGCAGGAGGCCTTGGTCCAGGAGGTGATCCTTTCGATCTCCCTCTTCCACGGCGACGCGGCGTTCCGGCCGCGTGATTGGGAGCTGCGGGTGACGCCCGTGGGGAATTTCAACGCCGTCCGCGCGCGCGAGAATGGGGAGCTCTTCATCGACGTCTCGAAGGGAGACCACCGAACCGACATGCACGTGGGGCTTCAGGAGCTCTTCGCCGAGGCCAAGCTCTTCGACGTCTCGCGCAACTACGACTTCGTCTCCGTCCGCGCCGGCATCCAGGGCTTCACCAGCGACTTCCGCGGGTTCGTCTTCGCCGACAACCAGCCCGGGGTGCGTTTCTTCGGCAACTTCGACTCCAACCGATACCAATGGAACGCCGCGATCTTCGAGACACTGGAGAAGGACACCAACTCCGGGCTCAACACGATTTTCGACAAGCGGGGGCAGCGAGTCGGAGTGGCGAATTTCTTCGCGCAGGACTTCCTCTTCCAGGGCTACACGACGGAACTTTCGGTCGTGTACAACGACGACCAGGCGACCGTCCACTACGACGAGAACGGCTTCCTGGTGCGCCCCGCCTTGATCGGCGACGCGGCCCGCCACGCGCTGCACGTGGCGTACGCGGGCTGGGCGGGGGAGGGGCACATCGGCCGGCTCAACATCTCGCACGCGGTCTTCGAGGCGTACGGATCCGACGATCACAATCCGATCGCCGGCCGCCGCACCCGGGTCAACGCGCAGATGGCGGCGCTCGAGATGTCCGTCGACGTGGACTGGTGGCGCCCGGTCTTGAGCCTGCTCTGGTCCTCGGGCGACTCCAACCCCACCGACGGCCAGGCCCGCGGCTTCTCCGCGGTCTTCGACAATCCCCGGTTCGCGGGCGGCCCGTTCTCGTTCTGGAACCGGCAGGCGATCCCGCTGACCCAGACGGGAGTCAAGCTGGTCAACGCGAACAGCCTGATCCCCGACCTGCGATCCTCCAAGGAAGAGGGGCAGGCCAACTACGTCAACCCGGGCCTCTATCTGGCGGGCCTCTTCTTCGACTTCAAGCTCACCCAGAAGCTCTCGCTCGACATCAACTGCAACTACCTGCGCTTCGCCAGGACCGAGCCGTTGGAGCTCGTGCTCTTTCAGCCGCTCATCCATCGCGAGATCGGGTGGGACTACGGCCTCGGATTCCGGTTTCGGCCCTTCCTGGATCAGCAGGTCTTGGTCGAGTTCGGCGCGGCCGGCTTCGAGCCGGGACAGGGCTTCAAGGACATCTACTCCTCTAACTGCTCGCAGTTGAACTGCGGCGCGAAGGCCAGCCGGCTGTACCAGGGCTTCGCGACGCTGGTGTTGG
>JBDTXY010000272.1:0-4386 GCA_040005945.1 Acidobacteriota bacterium | reverse complement strand
CAACAAGTACTACCTGAACAAGGACGAGGTCACCGCGCAAACGTTGTCCCTGCGTTTGACCGAGATCCTGAAGAACCGGGCCAACAAGACCGTCTTCTTCTCGGGCGACGACGCGTCCCTGTACGGCGACGTCATCAGGGTCATGGATCTGTGCCGCACCGCGGGCGCCAAGAACATCGGCATCGTCATGGAGACGGTTCCGGTCGGGCAATAGACCGCCAGGTCGTAGGTGGTAGGGAAAGACCTACGACCCACCACCTACGACCTTTCCCCTACGACCTTTCCCCTACGACCTACCACCGAAGACCTGATATCTTTCCCCGCCGGTTGGCCGGATCGCCGGCGAGCCGCCGAATCATCCGAGAAGAGGAGTGCGACGAATGTCTTTCGAGCTCGCCCTACCCCTGATCCTGACCTTCTCGATCGGCTCCCTCTTCGTGGCCGGTTACCTGGCGTCCTGGGTCCTCAAGAAGGACACCGGCACCACCGCGATGCAGGACATCTCCAACGCCATCAAAGAAGGCGCCGAGGCGTTCCTGCGGCGTCAGAACCGCACGATCGGCATGCTCGCGGTCCTGTTGGCGGTCGTGATCTTCCTGCTGTACGGCTTCGTGCGCAGCCACCACGACTTCGATCCGGTGCCGACGGCGTTGCGCCTGGCGTTCTGGACCACCCTCTCCTTCGTGCTGGGGGCCGCCTGCTCGGTCATCGCCGGCTACATCGGCATGTGGGTGTCCATCCGGGCGAACATCCGTACGGCCTCCGCGGCCCGCTCGTCTCTGAACGATGCGCTGCGCATCGCGCTGCGGGGCGGGGCCGTCTCGGGCCTGTTCGTGGTGGCGATGTCGCTCTTCGGGGTCGGCGGGCTCTACTGGCTGGTCCGGCACTTCACCGAAGTCCCCGCGGCGCAGATTCCGCTGCTGATCGTGGGCTACGGCTTCGGCGCCTCGTTCGTCGCCCTCTTCGCGCAGCTGGGCGGCGGCATCTACACGAAGGCCGCGGACGTGGGCGCCGATCTGGTCGGCAAGGTCGAGGCGGGCATCCCGGAGGACGACCCCCGCAATCCCGCGGTGATCGCGGACTTGGTCGGCGACAACGTCGGCGACTGCGCGGGGCGCGGCGCGGATCTCTTCGAGTCCACGGCGGCCGAGAACATCGGGGCCATGATCCTGGGCGCGACACTGGCCGCCATGCTGGAGAAACAGAACATGGCCTTCTCCGCCGGGGTGGTGGGGGTCATGATGTTCCCGCTGGTCGCCCGCGCCTTCGGCCTGCTGGCCTCCATCGTCGGCATCTTCACGGTCAAGACGCGCGAGGACGCCGATCCGATGGCGGCCCTGAATCGCGGCTACTACATCACCTCGGCGCTGGCGATCGCGGGCTTCTTCGTGGCCACGAAGTGGCTCCTCTACAACCCGACGCATCCCGATGCGTGGTGGATGTACTTCTTCTGCGGGATGATCGGCGTGCTGACGTCGGTCGTGTTCGTCTTCATCACGCAGTACTACACCGAGTACAGGTACCGGCCGGTGCGCGAGATCGCCGAGGCGTCGCAGACGGGCCCGGCGACCAACATCATCGCGGGAGTCTCGGTCGGCCTCGAATGCACGCTGCCGCCCGTGGTGGCGATCTCGATCGCCATCCTCGCCTCTTACAAGATCGGCACGCACGCGCTGCCGGGCGGCGGCCTCTTCGGCACCGCGGTCGCCACGATGGGAATGCTCGGGACGGCGGCCTACATCCTGGCCATGGACACGTTCGGCCCGATTACCGACAACGCGGGTGGCATCGTGGAGATGTCGAAGCAGCCCGAGGAGATCCGCAAGAAGACCGACCGGCTCGACGCCGTCGGCAACACGACCAAGGCCTTGACCAAGGGCTACGCCATCGGGTCGGCCGCGCTGGCGGCCTTCCTGCTCTTCTCGGCCTACCTCGACGAGCTCAAGAACTACGG
This sequence comes from Acidobacteriota bacterium, assembly GCA_040005945.1. GTDB lineage: Bacteria > Acidobacteriota > Thermoanaerobaculia > UBA5066 > Gp7-AA6 > DAHUXD01. Next base: position 2,432 of record JBDTXY010000272.1, on the reverse strand, counting down.
CGCGGAGCTGACCTCGGTCAACCTCGCCAAGCCCGAGGTCTTCGTGGGCGGGCTGATCGGCGCCATGCTCGTCTTCTTCTTCTCGGGCCTCGCCATCAAGGCCGTCGGCAAGGCCGCGGGCGTCGTCATCCAGGACGTGCGGGCCCAGTTCAAGGAGCACCCCGGCATCATGCAGGGAACCGAGAAGCCGGACTACGGGCGGACGGTCGACATCGTGACCCGCGGCGCTCTGCGCCAGATGATCGCGCCCGGATTGGTCGCGGTGGGAACACCCATCGTGGTCGGGCTGATCTTCAAGCAATTCGGCGTCGGCGCCGAGGCGGTCGCCGCGCTGCTGATGGTCGGCACGATTGCGGGGATCGTGATGGCCACGTTCCTGAACAACAGCGGCGGCGCATGGGACAACGCCAAGAAGTACATCGAGACCGGGGCCTACGGCGGGAAGGGCTCTCCGACCCACAAGGCCGCAGTGGTTGGCGACACGGTGGGCGATCCCTTCAAGGACACCGCGGGCCCGTCGCTCCACGTGCTGATCAAGCTCCTCGCGACGATCACCCTGGTCCTGGCGCCCCTGTTCATTTGACAGGCGGGACAAGCCCCGACCCTACGTAGGGGCGGCCCTTGCGGCCGCCTTTCACACGAACCGGCTCAACACCTCGTTGGACACCAGGTACCCGCGCTCGGTGAAGCGTACACGGTCGGCGTTCCGCTCGAGGATCCCCTCGGCGAGCCAGTCGGCGTAGTCGTCCCGGAGACGTTCGTCGCCGTCGCGGGCGAGGAACGCCTCGATCCCAGCCGCCGGGACGCCCTGCCGGAGCCGCAGCCCCAGGAAGATCTCCTCCCGGGCGGCCTTCTCGGGGGCGATCCCCTCGTCGAGCGCGATCGGGCGTCGCCCGGCGCGAAGCCGTTCGAGGTACTGCTCCAGGTTCGAGACGTTGGCCCGCCGGCGGCCGGCCCAGAGCTCGTGCGCCGACACGCCGAGCCCGACCGTCGGCGTCCGCGTCCAGTACTTCACGTTGTGCCGCGCCTCCCGGCCGGGACGCGCCCAGTTGGAGATCTCGTAGTGCACGAAGCCGCCTGCGGCGAGCGTCTCCCCCATCGCGAGCCACACGTCCGCCTGCGCGTCGTCGGAGAGGTAGCGCTCCGGATGGAGCCGCCGGTCGTCTTCGATCGTCTTCGTCTTCTCGGTCTCGAGCAGATAGACCGAGACGTGCGCGACACCCGCCTCGCAGAGGCCCGAGAGACTCGAGGCGAAACTGTCGGCCGTCTGGAACGGAAGGCCCAGGATCAGGTCGCCCGAGATCGACAGGCCGCTGTCCGCGAGCGTCGCGAGCGCCGCGCGCGCCCGACCTGCGTCGTGCCGCCGGCCGACCGCGGCAAGCTCCGCGTCCGACAGCGACTGGACGCCCACGGAGACCCGATTCACGCCGGCCCGACTCCAGGCCGCGGCGGCGCCGGCCGTCACGTCCTCCGGGTTGGCCTCCAGTGTGACCTCCGAGCCCGAATCGATCGCGAACCGTTCACGCAACGTGGCCAGAAGACGCGCGATCGCCTCCGGCGGCAGCAGCGAGGGCGTCCCGCCACCGAGGTAGATCGCGTCGAAGGGCGTGCCCGCCGCCTCGCCCGACACCAGCGCGGCTTCGGCCTGGACCGCCCCGAGGTACGCGTCGCGCGAGGAGCCGTCCGTGGTGACCACGAAGGCGCAGTACCCGCATCGCGACGCGCAGTACGGCAGGTGGACGTATATCCCGCTGGAGGCACCCCTCACCGAGACTGTTCCTGCGTTTCCGTCGTCCCAGACCGCAGCATCACGAGGAACTTCATCGTCGTCGACCCGATCCGAATCTCGTCCCCGTCCGACAGTCCCGCGCTCTTCTTGACCCTTTGTCCGCGCAGGAACGTCCCATTCTTACTTCCGAGGTCTTCGAGAGTCGCCCTCCCATCCAGCACCATGATCCGCGCGTGGTGGCGCGAGACGGCCGTCTCATCGATCCAGACGGCCACGCCCCGCTCTCTCCCCAGGAGGTTCTCTCCCTCGACGAGGTCGATCTCCCGGCCTGCGAGAACCAGCCGGCAGGCCACGGTCGCGCCCGCGGCGGCCCCCATCGCGCCCCCCGACCGGACGTCGACCTCCCAGCGGTATCCCTCTCGCGGGACCGTCTTGATGAAGCGCTCCCCGTCGGCGCCAAACGCCTTCCGCAGGTCGAACACCTGAACCCGCAGCGAATCATCCGTCACCGCCGTGTCCGGCCAGATCCTCTCCGAGATGTCCTCACGCGTCAGCAGGCGATGCGGGTTCTGCAGAAACAGGACGAGAAGCTCGCGCGTCTTCGGCTTGAGGGCGATTTCGCTCTCGTCGCGCAGCAGTCGCCGGCTTACCGGATCGAAGCGAAAGGGCCCGAATGTGTATGGCATCGACGTCTTGGACTTTC
>JBDTXY010000271.1:0-4389 GCA_040005945.1 Acidobacteriota bacterium | reverse complement strand
GTGCCGCCGCCGGCGCGCGTTCCCGCCGCCGACGTGCACCATCCCGCCGGCGCGTCGGATCCCATCCCCTCCGGACGATGAGCCCGCCTCTCAGTGGAGGATGTCGGAGAGGCTCCAGGAAAAGAGCTGATTCGTCTCGCGGTCCGAGACGATGAGCCGGCCGAAGGGATCCAGCGTGATGCCGGTCGGACGCTTGAGTCCCGGCGCCTTCATGGCTCGGACAAGGTTCCCGGTCGCGTCGTAGTGCGCGAGGCGTCCGCTCCAGGAGTCGGTCACGATGACGCTGTCGGACGGCCCAATCGCGAGGTAGGGCTCGGTATAGAAGTCCTTCCATCCGAGCACGCGGAACTGGCGCACGAATTTGCCCTCCGCATCGAAGACCTGGACGCGGTGGTTCCCGGTGTCGGCGACGTAGATGTGGCCCGCGCCGTCCGAGGCCAGGCCCACCGGCTCCACGAACTGGCCCGCGTCGCCTCCGGCGCTGCCCCACATTCCGATCACGCTCCCGCCGCCGTCGAACCGCACGATGCGCTTGTTGCCCGTATCGGCCACGTAGAGCGAGCCGCCGGCGAAGACCACCGCGCGGGGTCCGAAGAATGCGCGCCCCGGCTCGATCCAGGGGGGCAGGGGCTCGCCGCCGGGACCGAAGCGCGCGACGCGGTGGTTCCAGGTGTCGGCCACGTAGACCGCGCCGTCGGGCCCGATCGCGACGCCTCCGGGCTCGTTGAGCTGTCCCTCGCCCGCCCCCTTGCTTCCCAGCGTGCGCACGAACGCGCCGTTTCCGTCGAAGATCGCGATGCGGCTGTTCTTGGTGTCGGCCACGTAGACGTTGCCCCGCCCGTCCGTCGCCAGGCCGCGAGGCTCGGCGAGTTGGCCGGGCCCGCTCCCGCTGCCGCCCGTGACGTGCCCCGCAGGGATCTCGGCGGCGTCGCTTCCGTAGTCCCGATAGCTGGTGTCCTGGATCGGCACCGTCAATGGCTGCAGAAGGCCACTGCCCGCCAGGTCTTTGCGAAGGAACATCGTGGCGTCCTGGGATCCGATCGGGCTCCAGATCTCGTGAAACAGCCACCAACGGAAAAAGTCGTTGAACGTGGGCCGCTGAATCGCTCCGTCCTTGCGCGGCTCCGGAAACCACCAGGCGCGGATGGGCACACGCGTCGCGTCGTACTTGTCCGCGAGCTGTTTGTCCAGGCTCCCCTCGGGGTCCCAGTCGGAAATGATGATCGGGGTGGACGCCGCCTCGATGCGGGAACTCCACGCCGTCTGCACGTCCCGCAAGTACCACGTCAGCGGCCAGCCTGCCTCGCCCGCCACGGCGATGACGGATTGGCCGGCCGGGACCCGCGGCTTGGCCTTCTCCAGCGCCGCCTCCAGGTTGCGAACCAGGTCCTTCGAGGTTTGGACGTAGGCCAGCATCTCGGCGTGGTGCGGCTCCCGTGCGACGTCGTGGGCGCTGTACCGGAAGTTGGCCAGGTACATCCCCCAGGTGTTGACGCAGAGCAGGACGCCGATGATGGCCAGTCCTGCGCGCGCGACCAGGCTCTGGCGCCTCGCCCAGAGCTTGGCGGCGCCGATGGACGCGAGGATCGTGATCGGCAACAGCGGGTGAACGGTCAGCCAGGGCACTTTCTCGCGGGCCCAGCCATAGATCGCCATCGAGCCCACGGCCCAGTAGACGATGAATCGGTAAAAGGGAGACAGCGTCTGCTCCTGAGTCCTGCCGAGCACGAGCGAGAGCACGAGCGCGCCGACCCCGACGATCGCGATCCATCGCAGCGGAAGCGCCGGCACGCGCGCGAAGACCAGCACCAGAGCCGTGTAGATCGCCAGGAAGGCCCCCGTGATCAGCGAGGCCTGCACGAGCGGATCCCGGCGGAAATCGTAGGAGAGCAGGGCGGCGACCGCCGCGAAGCAGATCGCCGTCTCGTAGTAGCCCAGCTGGGGAAAGTAGTACCACCAGGGGCCCGGGATCCGCGCGATCGCGTGCTGACCCATCCAATACCGGACCGCCTTGTCGATCGAGAAGAAGTCTCCCGGGTGCTTGCCGAAACCCGTGTACATCGTGACCCAGATGACTAGGAAGAGCAGCTCGGCCGAGATCAGGGGAATCAGCCGGGGCCAGATCCACCGCGCCGTGTCCTTGAGGGGCGCGGCCAGCGAGCCTCCCCGGCGCCGGGATTCGGCCGCGTCCGAGAGATAGGCCCACACCCCGTACCCGACGAAGAGCACGCCGGTCATGTAGGCGTTCTCCTTGGTGACGCCGGCGAAGGCGAAAGAGGCGGCCGCCAGGTAGAGCCATTTCGCGCGATCGGTCTCCAGGAATCGTTGGAAGGCCAGAATCGTCCCCAGCGTGAACACCAGCGAGTACAGATCCTCCCGGATGAACCGGGAGAAATACGAGATGTGGCCCGAGGTCAAGAGGAAGATCGCGTACGCCGCGGCCGCGGTGTTTCCGATCCAACGGCGCAGCGGCCACGCGAAGCCGATCAGGATGAGGCCGAACACGGCCGGCATCACCCGGGCCGTGAAGTTGGTGGCGCCCGCCACCTTGTAGACGAGCGCGTTGACGTAGTAGAGAAACGGCCCGTGATACGCCGGGTCGTATCGCCAATCCGCGCCGCGAGACAACGACCAGGACTGGTAGGCGTGGATGGATTCGTCGTGATGCAGCGGCCGCTCGCTCAAGTGCCAGAAGCGGGTGAAGACGGCCGCCAGGATGAGCAGAGAAACGACCCAAACGTATCGCCCGGATCCGCGGGATGGTTGCGCGGCTGGCGGTCCGGCGTCGGTCACGGTGCCCTCCTCGGCGAAAGCGGAATCTTGGAGACGGAGCTCGTTCCCGTATTGATCACGTAGAGGATACGGTGTTTCCGGTCCAGGGCGATACCGGTGGGGTTGTTGAACTTCTGTCCGGCCTCATCGACGACGATGCGCCGTCGCATCGTACCCGAGGCGTCCAGCTCCAGCACGGTGGACGAAGCGGGGTCCGTCGCGTAGATCGTGCCGTCGTCGTCGATCGTCAAGCACGGCTCGACGTGGGGCCCCCATCCCGAAACGGGCATGTTGCCGCGCAGCTTGCCGTCGGGCGCCAGGACCCGGATGCGGCGGTTCTCCGAGTCGGCGATGTACACCGCGCCGGAGGCCGCGACCGCGACGCCCACGGGGCTCGAAAAATCCTCCGGACCGTCGCCCTTTTTCCCGAAGACCTGTCGATCTTGGAGGCCCGCGTCGTAGGAGAGGACGCGGTGGTTGCCCGTGTCGGCGACCCACACGCGCCCGTCGGGAGCGACGGCGATTCCCCGCGGACCGTAGAGCTCTCCCGCCGTGGCCTGCAGGACACCCGCGGTGGTGAAGGACCGGATGCGCCCGTTCCACGTGTCGGCGACGTAGAGCGAGTCGCCGCGGATGGCGACGCCGGCCAGCTCCCGGAAGCCGAACTCGCCGCTGTTACGCCCGCCCCAGCCGCCGAGGGACCCGCCGTCGGGATCGAAGATGCGGAGCTTCGAGTTCCCAAAGTCGGCGATCCACAAACGCCCGCGCGAGTCGACGTCGGCCCCGCGCGGCTCGCGCAACCCGGCGAACGGGTGCTCGACGCCGGCCGGCTTTTCGAGAATCGCGGGGGGCTCCTCGGGCTCTTCCCGCTCCGGGTTGGGCTGGCTGTTCTCGGGCAACGATTCCTTGGCAGGCACCAGCAGGTCCTGGGCCGGGCCGCCGATGACGCGATAGACCTGCGATTCCGGATTCTCGTACGCCAGCTCGTAGAGCGCCTTGTGCGTGCGAAACTTCCGCAGCGCCTCGGGCGGATAGGTCCTCTGCTCGAGCCAGCCCACGTAGACGTATCCGACCCGGTAGGCGCGCAGCAAGGCCAGAGTCGTCGGCGACTGGGGGTTGGAGTAGATGGCGAGGATCGCCTGCGTCCGCTTCGGAATTTCCGATTCGGGGTTGCCCCTCTGCTTGACGTGGTAGTCCCAGCCCAGGATCGTGGGCAGTCCCGTGAGCATGGAGATGCGGCCGAAGTCCTGGTATGGAGGACCCTTGGCTTCCAGGACGACGGGAGTTCCGTCCAGGGTGCGGCGCATCCATAGCACGGCGAGGTATTCGCCGGGGTGCCGTTCCTTCAGATACCGCAGACCGTCCAGCGACGGGCCCGAATACGCGGTGAAGTGCCGCGAGAGCGCGGCCCGGCCGGCGGTCACGCTGGTGAAGATCGCGGCACCAACCAACAGGAGAAGGCCCGCGCGCGCGGGAAACGCCCAGCGGTTCCAGGTCCCGCGGTGCGCGCGGGAGCGGAACACGAGGGCCGCGGCCGCCGCCGCGAACAGCAGCCAGGCCTCGAGGTAGAGCTTGAAGAAGGTGTTCATCCGATCGTAGATGTAGAGGCGCTGGCAG
>JBDTXY010000270.1:0-4432 GCA_040005945.1 Acidobacteriota bacterium | reverse complement strand
CGGCGCGCTCGGCCGTCAGCGCGACGCGGCCGCATGCGGCGCCCGGGCCCGCGGGCAGGCCGCGGCCGAGCAGGCGCCCCTCCTTGATGGCGGCCGCCTTCTCGCGCTGCGGAAAGATGGGCGCGAGCAGCTGCACGAGCTGCTCGGGCTCGACGCGCGCGACCGCCTCCTCGGGATCGATCAACCCCTCGTCGACCATGTCGGTCGCGATGCGCACCGCCGCAAAGCCTGTCCGCTTGCCGTTGCGTGTCTGCAGCAGATACAGCCGCCCTTCTTCGATCGTGAACTCGAGGTCCTGCATGTCGCGGAAGCGCGTCTCCAGACGGTCCTTGATCCGCACCAGCTCGGCGTAGGCCTCGGGCATGGTCTCCTCGAGAGAGACGCCTGAGCCGTCGGCGTTCAACGGGCGCGGCGTGCGCAGGCCCGCGACGACGTCCTCGCCCTGCGCGTTGGGCAGGAACTCGCCGTAGAAGCGGCGCTCGCCCGTGGCCGGGTCGCGGGTGAAGGCCACGCCCGTTGCGGAGGTGTCGCCGCGGTTTCCGAAGACCATCGCCTGGACGTTGACGGCCGTGCCCCAGTCGTCGGGAATGTGGTGGAGCTTGCGATATGTCTTGGCGCGCTCGTTGTCCCAGGAGCGGAACACGGCGGCGATCGCGCCCCAGAGCTGCTCGCGCGGGTCGTCCGGGAAATCGTGACCGGTCTGCTCCCGCACGATCTGCTCGCCGCGGCGGACGATCTCGGCGAGGTCCTCGGCCGTCATGTCCCCGTCCGACGTGATGCCGCGGGCCTTCTTGACCTCCCCCATCGCCTTCTCGAAGCCGTGGCGCGGCACGCGCAGGACGACGTCGCCGTACATCTCCAGGAAGCGCCGGCGGCAGTCGGAGGCGAAACGGTGACCCGAGAGACCGGCCAGGCCCTTGGCCGTGCGCGACGTCAAGCCCAGGTTCAAAATGGTGTCCATCATTCCGGGCATCGAGGACCGGGCGCCCGAGCGTACCGAGACTAAGAGCGGGTTGGCCGCGTCGCCGAAACGTTTGTCGGCGTCGTGCTCCAGCTTGACCAGCGCGGACTCGACCTCGGCGCGGATCGCGTCGAGGCTGGCCCCCCGCGAGAAGTCGGAACAGACCGAGGTCTCGATCGTGAATCCCGGCGGGACGGGAATCCCCAGCGCCGTCATTTCCGCCAGGCCCGCCCCCTTCCCGCCCAGCGTCTCTTTGCCCAGGCCGGCACCTTCGGCCACCCCGTTCCCGAACGAGAACACGCGTTTCATGGCTTCTCTGCTTTCTCGACGACGATCTCCGAGAAGTCGGCCAGGCGCGTGAATTCTTTCTGAATCGAGGCCAGCAAGGCCAGTCGATTCCGCCGCAGGTCCTCTTCCGGACAGTTCACCAGCACCTCGACGAAGAACCGGTCGAGGGAGGGCGCGATGGAAGCGATTGTCTCCATGGCCTCGCGGTAGTGCCGGTCGCGCATGAACCCTTCGATCGCCGCGCGGGCCTGCAGGAAGTCGGAGCCCAGCGCCTTCTCCGCGTCCTCGCGGTAGAGATCGGGGTTGATCGGCCCGGGATCCTCCGCGCCCAGGATGTTGCGGATCCGCTTGAAGGCCAGGATCAGGGAGCGGAATTCCATGTGCCGCCGCGCCTCCGAGAGCGCGCGCGCCCGATCCGCCGTGTCGGCGAAGTCCCAGATGCCGACGTTGACGACCGCGGAGATTTCGTCGTGGGAATGCCCGCCCCGCTCCAGCAGGCTGCGCAGGCGCTCCGCGAAGAACGCGCCGAGCTGCTCGAGGGATTCCTCCTCGCCGGGGCCTTCCAGGCCCTCCGGGTAGAGGGACAAGGCCTGGCGCACGACGGGCCGCCAGTCCGTTCGCCAGTTGCGTGCGATCGTGATCGAGACGACCCCCAGCGCGGCGCGCCGCAGGCCGTAGGGATCTCGCGAGCCGGTGGGCACCAGGCCCAGGCGAAAGAGACCCGCGAGCGAGTCGAACCGATCCGCCAGCGACAGGATCGCTCCCGCGGCCTTCCGCGGCGGGTCATCCGTGGCGGAGGAGGGCCGGTACTGATCGGCGATCGCCTTCCACACCGAGTCCGCGTACCGTTCCCGGCGCGCGTAGATCCCGCCCATGACCCCCTGGAGATCCGTGAACTCCTTGACGATCTGGGTCGTGAGGTCCGCCTTGCACAGGAGGCCGGCGGTGCGCACGGCTTCGATTAAGTCCGCTCGCCCGATCCGGACCGCGATCGCTTCCGCGAGATCCTGGATGCGCGCCGTCTTTTGGCGATAGCTGCCGAGCTTGTCCTGAAAGGTCAGACGCTCCAGCTGCGGCAGGCGCGACTCCAGGCTCTGCCGGACGTCGTCTTCGAAGAAGAATCGCGCATCCGCCAGCCGCGCGTTCAGGACCCATTCGCTGCCCTTCGCGATCAGGCCCTTGCGGTCTTCCGCGTTGTCCATGACCGCCAGAAAATGCGGCAGGAGACCCGCGGCGCCGCGCACCGGCAGGAACTTCTGATGCGTCCGCATCGCCGTGACCGTCACCTCTTCGGGCAGCTCCAGGAACTCGGGGGCGTAGGAGCCCCGCACCATCCCGGGCCACTCCACCAGATCCGCCAGCGTGTTGGCCAGATCCGCGTGCGACTCGATGGACCCATTGACCTCGGCCGCCATCGCCCGCGCCGTCTCGAGGATGCGCACGCGCCGCGCTTCGGGATCCGGCTCGACGAAGTGGCGCCGCAGCTTCTCCAGGTAGTCCTCCGGACCCGCGATCGTGAGCTCGCCGTCGGAGAGGACGCGGTGGCCCACGGTGCGGTCGCCCGCCGGAACGCCGAAGAGCTCCATGGGGACCACGCGGCCGTTCAACAGCGCCAGCACGCCGCGCACGGGCCGGACGAACGAGCGTTCGCCGGATCCCCAGCGCATCGTTTTCGGAAACGTCAGCTCCGCCACGACGCGCGGGACGATGTCCGACAACACCTCCGCCGCGCCTCGGCCCGAGACGGTCTTGCGCGCGGCGACGGTCTTGCCCCGAGGCGAATCGACGACGACCAGATCCGCGACGTCCACCTTCTGGGCCTTCGCGAATCCCTCCGCCGCGCGCGTGGGCTTGCCATCCGGTCCGAACGCCTGGGCGGCGGGGGGTCCCAGGACCTCGGCGAAGCGATCGCCCTGCTTTTCGGGCAGTCCCCGCAGCACCACCGCCAGCCGGCGGGGCGTCGCGTAGGACTCGACGGCCGCCGGCGCGAGAAACTCCTCAGCCAGCGTCTCGCTCAAGCGGCGCGCAAGCTCCAACCGAGCCGGCAGCAGCGCCGGCGCCGGAATCTCCTCCGTCCGGATCTCGAATAAGAAGTCGTGGCTTTTCACTTGCATGCGCCGCCCGCGAAGGGCGCCCGAAGGTTTCCGCTAGCGAGGCACTTCCGCATTCCTGTTGTCGACCGCCGAGGACAGCTCTCCGCTCCCGTCGGGCGCGTCGAGCGCCCGCTCAAAATGCCCCCGTTGGTCTTCCTTCCCCGACACATACGCCCGCGCGCATGCGCAGGCCAGATCCCGAATCCTCCGAATCAGCCCCACCCGATCGGTCGCCGACACCGCGCCGCGCGCGTCGAGCAGATTGAACTGGTGCGAGCACACGAGGGTGGCCTCGTACGCGGGCAGGACGAGCCCCGCGTCCAGGCAGCGCCGGGCCTCTCGCTCGTGCCGGTCCAGCATCAGGGCCGCGAGCTCCGCATCGGCGACCTGAAAGGCGTACTTGGACATTTCGACTTCGTCGCGACGCCGCACCTGCCCGTAGGACAGCGTCTCGTTCCATTGGACGTCGAAGACCGAGTCGACCTTGGAGAGAAACATCGCGATGCGCTCGAGGCCGTAAGTGATCTCCGCGGTGATGGGCGCGAGGTCGATGCCGCCGGCCTGCTGGAAGTAAGTGAACTGCGAGATCTCCATGCCGTCCATCACGACTTGCCAGCCCACGCCCCACGCGCCCAGCGTCGGCGACTCCCAGTTGTCTTCTTCGAAGCGCACGTCGTGATCCGCGAGAACCACGCCCAGCCGCTCGAGGCTGCGCAGGTACATGTCCTGGACGTCGTCGGGCGACGGCTTGAGGACCACCTGAAGCTGCAGGTGCTTGCCCAGGCGGAAGGGATTCTCGCCGTAGCGCCCGTCGGCGGGACGGCGGGACGGCTGGACATAGGCGCAGCGCCAGGGCTCGCGCCCCAACACCCGCAGAAAGGTCGCGGGGTGCATCGTGCCGGCGCCGACCGGAAGGTCGTACGGCTGCTCGATCAGGCAGCCCTCGCCCTCCCAGAAGGCGGTCAGCTCGGCGATCAACCGCTGCAAGGTGAACACTGGCGCCAGTTTATACCGTCGCCTCCGCTGCGCTCGGGGTCTGCCTTCGGCACCGGCGGTCGGCTCGCCCAAAGGGGCTCGACCGACCGCCTGA
>JBDTXY010000269.1:0-4446 GCA_040005945.1 Acidobacteriota bacterium | reverse complement strand
TGGAGTACCTGGAGGTGCATCCGGCGAAGATCGACGACAAGACGTTCACGCCGGATGGGGCGCGGGACTTGTAGCTGTCAGCGATCAGCTGTCAGCTTTCGGATCGCAAAGCGTACGATCGTCGGGCCCAGGATCGGGGTTGCGAGCCTGCCGAGCGTGGGGTGGAGCATGAGGGCGCGGAATGCGGCGCTCCATCCGAACCGGCGGCGGAACCGGCGCTTCCAGGCCGCGGTGTAGAGGGCCGGCAGGCCGGAGAGCGGGATCTCGCCGGAGAGGGCGCGCTCGAGCATTTCCGCCGCCAGGATCCCGGAGGACAGCGCGGCAGCCTGGCCTTCGCCCGAGAAGGGATCGATCACTCCCGCCGCGTCGCCCACCATGAGCATTCCCCCCTCGGCCGGGGGCTTGGCGGTGAAGAACACCGGTCCCGTCCCGAGAAAGCCGATCGGCCCCTCCCGCAGAGAGGACAGATCGCGTTCCAGGTCCGGGTTCTCGCTGCGCGCGTGCTTCACGACCGCGTCCCACCCCGGATCCAGCCGGCGGCGCAGCCGCTCGGATACGACGCCGGCCAGATTGACCGCGCCGCCTTCGACGCGCGAGAGGCCGCAGTATCCGCCGGGGAAGGCGTAGAGCCGGACCTCTCCGGAGAGCGCCGGCTCGGCGGCATAGTCGCGGCTCCAGCCCAGGAACCGCCCGCCGCGCGCCAGGAATCCACGCGCGAGCGCGCGATCCAGGCTGTCCCACCGTCCCCAGGCGCCGACCACGGCCCGGCCCGACGCGACGCCCTCACCCTGCCCGTCGGTGAAGCGGACGCGAAAGCCGGAGGCCGGCGCGCCGTCGACTCCGATCACGCGCGTGCCGAAACGGCACTCGGCCCCGAGGTTCTCCGCCCGCGAGGCCAAGAGCGCGTCCAGGCAGAGGCGGGAGACTCCGAGGGCCGGCCGCGGGAGCGCGAAGGCGACCGCGCCGGTGCGCGGAAGGTGGATCGTGCCGCGGGAAATCCGCTCGGCGATGGCGTCGACCTGCTCGCGGACGCCCAACAGCGCCAGACTCGCGCGTGCGCTCCCCGAAAGGAATTCTCCGCAGACCTTGGGCCGGGGGAATCGGTCCTTCTCCAGGAGCAGGACCCGGCGTCCCCGCTGCGCCAGGACCGAGGCGCTCGCCGAGCCCGCGGGGCCCGCCCCGACGACGATCGCGTCATACCGCTCCGCCGCGATCACGGTCCGCCCGTCAGGAGCCAGCGAAACGGAAAGACCCGCCGCGCGCGGCTGGCCGAGGCTGCCGCCTGCGCGATGCCCAGCGCCTCCTCGGGCGTGTAGGCCTGGCGGACGGACGCCACCCCGTCCTGGACCGAGATGCGCGACTGAAACAGCATCCGGCCGGCCAGCGACACGAAGAGGGCGGGAAAGACGTGGCGCCGCAGGTCCATGAGAGCGAAACCGTGGCGGGCGACGCGGGACATTTCGCGCAACAGATCCCGATTCTCCTCGGGTGAGAAGTGGTGAAAGAACAGAGTCGAGACCGCGAAGTCGAACGCGCCGCAAGCGAAAGGCAGACGGAATGCATCCGCGGCGACGGCGGCCGGCGGCCGGTGAGGCATCAGGCGTCCGGCCCGCAGGTGCCGCCACTGCAGGTCCAGCGCCACGACCGTGGCCCGGCAGCGCGCGTCGCGCAGAGCCTGCTGGAGACGGGAGGCGACTTCGCCGGAGCCGGCGCCCACGTCCAGGATCCGAACCGGGCGATCGGGGAGCGCCGCGATGCGCGTGCGCAGGTAGAGCCCCAACGCGCGCGCTCCTCCCCAATGCTGGTTGACCAGGCGCAGGTCCTCCATGTTGCGCCGCATTTCGACGCACGGGAGGTCCGGGTCGTCGAGGCGTTCGCGGCTGGGACGACGGGGCGGGACGAGAAGGCTCAACCGCCGACCTGGCTCACCACCAGCGCGCTGTTCTTCGAGCCGAATCCGATGCAGTTGCACAGCGCGTTGGCGAAGGAGGCCGGACGGGAATGGTTGGGGACGTAATCCAGGTCGCATTCCGGATCCGGATCGTCGAGGTTGATCGTCGGCGGCAGGAAGCCGTCGCGCATGCCCAGAACCGTCGCGGCCACTCCGGCGGCGCCGCACGCGCCCTGCGGATGACCGATCATCGATTTGATCGAGGAGCCCGGAATGGTGGCCGCGGCGGACCCGAACGCGAGCCTCGCGGCGCGCGTCTCGACGCGGTCATTCAACTCGGTCGACGTGCCGTGGTAGGAGACGTAGCCGACCGCGTCGGGCGGCAGGCCGGCCTCTTGAAGCGCCAGGGACATGGCTCGGGCGGACTCCTCGCCGCTCTCATCGAGCCGGACGCGGTGATGGGCGTCGCAGGTCGCGCCGTAGCCCCGGATCTCGGCATAGACCCGGGCTCCGCGCCCCCGGGCGCGCGCCAGGTCCTCCAGGACGAACATCCACGAGCCCTCCGACAACACGAAGCCGTCCCGGTCGCGCGAGAACGGCCGGGATGCCTTTCGCGGCTCGCGCTCCCGGGCGGTCGAGACCACGCGCATCATGATGAATCCCTCCATGATGCCGCGCACCACCGTCGCGTCGACGCCGCCGGTCAAGACCACGTCCGCGGTTCCGAACTTGATCGAGCGGAAGGCGTAGCCCAGGGCATCCGTCGAGGAGGCGCATCCCGTGGACACGACGTGCGAGAGGCCGCGCAGACCGAAGCGCATCGAGATCTCGGAGGACAGCGTCCCGATCGTCCCGGACGCGATCGAGTAGACGGAGGCCTTCTTGACCTGGTTGGTGTAGTAGAGGTGGTACATCCGCTCCGAAAACTCGATCGCGCCCCCGCCGGTTCCCAGCACGACGCCGATCTCCCGCTGCTCCGCGCGCGACAAGGTTTCGGGGTCGATCCCCGCGTCCGCGAGCGCTTCCGCGGAGGCCGCGATCGCCATCGGCACCGCGCGGGAAACGTGACGCAGGTCTTTGGCGCTGATGTGGGCCGCCGGATCGAAGTCCTTGAGCTCGCCCGCGATCGTGGCCGGGAGCCCTTCCGGGTCGAACAGCGAGATCCGGCCGACACCGCTCTTGCCCGCGGCCAGCGCGTGGGCGTACGCCTCGCGGCCGTTGCCGTTGGGCGACAGGCACCCGATGCCGGTGATCGCGACGCGGCGCTCTGCCACGCGGGGATTCTATGCGGCGGCCATGCCAGAGCCGGCCGGGCCTAAGGAACATCTTAAGAGCCGGGAGCGGATGGCTCGGCCCCCGGCGGCGCGTATCGGGCGAACCAAAGATCCAGCACGCGCAGCAGCTGGACCGGCGCGAACTTGACCAGCCCGTCCGCGTGCAGGGCGCCGGGCAGCTCCAGGTGAACGTGTTCGACGGGGGAGGCCGCCGACGCCGCCAGCGCCCGTCCCTGCGACGGATCGACCAGCCAATCGCCCGCGGAAGTGACGATCAGCTTGGGAATCGTCAGGGACGCCACGGCATCCGCGGCGCGGGGCTTTCGGTCGGTCAGCGCCCCCATCGCGAGACGCGGCACCCGCATCGCGTGCCGCAGCCGGACCTGCCGGATCGCCCCCGCCTTCCAGGGCTTCGGGCGAAGAGTCCGAAGATCCGCCGGTGAGGAGACCATCGCCAATGCGCGGCAGGGCAGATCCGGCCGGAGCGCGAGCGCCTGGGCGGCGATGGAGCCGCCCAGAGAGAGGCCCAGGACGGAGAAGCGGTCGTACATCTTTCCCTCGCCGACCAACTCGCCGATGACCGCCAGGAAATCGCGATGCTCGCGGGCCCCGAAGGCGTACCCGCCTCCGCTGTCGCCGTGCCCGCGGAAGTCCAACGCGGCCACGTCGTAGCCGGCGCGCAGGAAATGGTGGGCGAGGAAGAGGTTTTCGGCGGCCAGGCGCACTCTCCAGAAGCCCGGCGCCAGCACCATCAGCTCCGCCGCGGGGCGCCGCCAGAGCGTGTAGGCGATCGAGACTCCGTCGGAGGCCGCGACCCGCTCGTGCCGGACCTCGTGCGCGACCGACCGATCCGTCGCCAGGCTCACGGCTGCGTCACAATCGGAGGCAATCGACCAGAGTGCCCGCCGCGAGCCGATCCGTCTCGGGAGGGATTCGGATGAGCGCGTTCGCCCGCGCGTGAGCGGCCAGGTCGTGGCTGCCGCGGCTTTCGAGGGGCGACACGCGAGCTTCGCCGTCCACGAATTCCAAGCGCGCGTCGCGATAGGTCTCGCGCCGGCCCCGGATCGGGATCTCGCTCTCCAGGCGCGCCCGCACGGAACGGGGCCCGGGCGGATCCGCTCCCTCTAAGAGGTCGAGCGCGGTGCGGACGAACACGTGAAAACAGACCGACGTCGATACCGGATTTCCGGGCAGGCCGAACCACAGCGTGCCACCGCGGCGGCCGAACGCGATCGGTTTTCCGGGCCGAATCGCCACCCCGTGGAACAGGATCTCGAAGCC
>JBDTXY010000268.1:0-4460 GCA_040005945.1 Acidobacteriota bacterium | reverse complement strand
GACCATGACGCCGACTCCGACGATCACCCAGACGCCCACGATCACGCCAACTCCGGGTCCGGGTTTCGTCATCTTGCAGGTCGTCTCCTGGCAGTGGAACTTCTACACGGACATGACCGGTGCGACCTGCGCCCTGACCTGGCCCTATAACTCTTGCGCCCCGGTCTCCCCCGGCAACGAGCTCAATCTCCAGGCGGGCCGGACCTACACGCTCTACATGGTCAACGCCGACTCACCGGAAGTCACGGAGAACCACAAGTTCAACGGTGTTCCCTCCCTCGGGCTCCCGCCCGTCACGCTCCTGCAGGGCCGGACCTACGGACCCTACACGCTCAACCCCACGACCCCCGGGGATTTCACCTTCAACTGCCTGAACACGTCCTGCGGCACCTCGGAGCAACACGAGGGCATGGTCGGCGTGTTTCACGTAGTTCCGTAACTCCCACAGCCATGGCACAAACACGTCTCGTTGGCGTACCTCCCAGGCACAGGTCTATTTGTTTTGGTGCCGGCACTCCCACAAGCCGGTTTTTTTGGCGCCTTGAAAGACGCCAGGAAGGACTGCATCCATGAAAGAACCGAAGTTCGGCTCTCGCGGGAGGAGCTCTCCCGCGCGGCGAACGGGCGCGGCGGCGCTCGCCGTCATTCTCGGGTCCGCTGCACTCGCCCGCGGGGCGACCACGTTCCAGGCCTCGTATCTCTACAACACCTCCGGCCCGGCATCCGGGGGGACGGTCGTCCCGATCGTCGGCAATCAGTTCAAGGCCGGGACCACCGTCGGTGTCGGCAATCCCCCGGTTTCTGTCTCGGTGACGTTTCACAACTCCACCCGTATCGGCGCGACGATGCCCGCGCTCACACCGGGCGCTCTGTATGACGTCGTCGTCACCAATCCGGGTGGAGGGAAGAGGACCATCTCATCCGGGTGGCTCGCGGACTTCAACGATGTCGCGGCGTCCAATCCCTTCCACGCCTCCATCGAGAGCATCCTCCGGGACCAGATCACGTCCGGCTGCGCCAACGGCAACTATTGCCCCGATAACCCGATCACGCGAGCGGAGATGGCGGTCTTCCTGCTCAAGGCCGAGCATGGCGGCGGCTACAATCCGCCGCCGGCCACGGGGACCGTCTTCGCCGACGTCGCTGCCGGCGATTTCGCCGCGAACTACATCGAGAAGCTCTCCGCCGAGGGGATCACGAGCGGCTGCACCTCCGATCCTCCCGGTCCGGCGCTGCCCAATTACTGCCCCGCCGCCTCCGTCACGCGCGCCCAGATGGCGGTCTTCCTGCTCAAGGTCTACGACGGCGTCAGCCACGTTCCGCCTGCGGCGACCGGCGTCTTCGGTGACGTCCCCAACGGGGACCCGTTCGCTCCCTGGATCGAGGAGCTGGCGCGTCTCCAGATTACCGTCGGCTGCGGCGCCGGCAACTACTGCCCCAACGACCCGAACACGCGCGGCCAGATGGCGGTTTTCATGACCAAGACGTTCCACCGGGCCGAAGGAATCCGTTTCCTGGAGCAGGCGTCGTGGGGTCCGAACGACGGCGACATCGGCACGGTCTTGAGCCTGGGCTATCTGTCCTGGATGGGCAGCCAGTTCTCGCTTCCCCCGTCCGATTACCCGACGTTCCTCTTGTGGCCCGACCCGGCTCCCGCGGCGCCGGTGGACTGCACCGTCGGCGTCTGCCATCGCGATAACTACACCCTGTACCCGATCCAGACCCGCTTCTTCATGAACGCGATGTACAACCCGGACCAGCTGCGCCAGCGCGTCGCCTGGGCGCTGCACAAGCTGGTCGTGGTCTCCGGAACGGTCGCCACGAAGCCGAGCGAGATCGGCCCCTACCTCAACCTGGTCAACCAGAACGCATTCGGCAACTACCGGGACATCCTCTACAACGTCACGCTGACTCCGGTGATGGGCAACTACCTCAACATGGCGACGAACACGAACACCAACCCCAATGAGAACTACTCGCGCGAGATCATGCAGCTCTTCTCGATCGGGACCGAGAAGCTGAACATGGACGGCACCACCCAAAACGACGCGAGCAATCCCCCGGTACCACTCCCGACCTACGACCAGACCGTAATCGACAACCTCAAGCTCGTGCTGACGGGTTGGGGAATCCCGGGCGCCCACGCGTGCGACCCGGCGAGCGGACAACCCGCCATCTGCAAGGACTACATCGATCCGATGGCCTTTACCGCCAGCAAACACAACACCTCGGACAAGGTCCTGTTCGAGGGATTTCTCCCCGATGGGAACGGCGTCGGCGCCAAGACCACGGTCAACTTCGACGCGACCGGATATCCGGAGCTGAGCGCATCCATCGACGCGTTGTTCAATCACCCCACGGCGGGGCCCTACCTGGCACGCGAGCTGATCCACAGCCTGGTGACGTCGAACCCCAGCCCCGCGTACGTCGAGCGCGTGGCCTGGGCGTTCAACGACGACGGCAACGGCGTGCGCGGCAACATCTGGGCGATGGTCAAGGCGATCCTGTTGGATCCCGAGGCCCGTACCGCGCCGGCGGACGATCCCGCGAACACCTACGGCAAGCTCAAGGAGCCCGTGCAATACATGCTCAACCTGCTTCGGGCCTTCAACGCCACGTCGAATGACGGAACCGCCGACAGCGACGGCAATCTCAACAGCCAGGGACTCAACATGGCGCAGAACACCTACAAGCCGCCCACCGTGTTCAGCTATTTCTCGCAGGATTATTTCGCGCCGCCCGCCTCTGACGGGCTGCTCGGGCCCGAATTCGGCATCATGGACGCGGTCACGTCTCTCAAGCACGCGAACTTCATCAACACGATGACGCTCGGTGGTGGCATTGCGGCGCAACTTCCCGACACCCCGTACGGAACCGCCCTCGACCTGACGGAGCTCGAGCAACTGGCGCCCAACGCGGGGGACCTGGTGGACCGCCTCGACCGGCTGCTGATGCACGGCACGATGCCCGCCGCCACGAGAACCTCGATCATCACGGCCGTCAACGGCGTCACCGGAACGGATCTCAATTTGAAACGCGCTCAGCAAGCGCTTTATCTGGTCGCGACCTCGTCGCAGTACCAGGTGCAGAGGTAACGGCAATGTCACACAGTCGCAGGGATTTCCTGGTTCGGTCGACGTGCGCGGCGCTGGGCGCCGCGGCGTTTCAAGGCACGGTGCGTCAGTTCGGGCTGGCTAACCTGCTGGCGGCGGATGCCGCCAGCTGTTCGGGCGGCTACAAGGCCCTGGTCTGCATCCTCCTGGGCGGCGGCAACGACGGTAACAACATGGTGATTCCGTACGACACCGCGAACTACAACCTCTACAGCGCCGCCCGCCCCGGCCTGGCCATCTCGCAGGCCAGCCTGACCCCGATGACCAATCCCCCGAGCATGGGAGGACGGCAGTTCGCGTTCCATCCCAACATGTCCGCCCTGACGAATCTCTTCAACACCAACAAGCTCGCCGTGGTGACCAACGTGGGTCCGCTGGTCGATTTCATGTCGCAAGCGGAATACATGGCCAACTCCGTCCCGAAGCCCTTCTCGCTCTTCTCTCACTCGGATCAGGTCCAATGCTGGGAGACCGCCCGGCCGGACATCAAGGTGTCGAGTGGATGGGGCGGGCGGACGGCGGACGTCATGGCGGCCTGCAATGGGACTTCCACCTTTCCCACGCTGACTTCGATCGCCGGGGCCACGACCTTCTGCATCGGTCTCGCCCAGAGGCCGCTGTCGATCGGCACGGGCGCGCTCAACACGGTCCTCGTGCTCAATGGATTCTCGGGCTCGGCCACCGCCAACGCGCGGCTGGCCTCCATGAACGAAGTGCGCGACATCGACCTGATAGCCTCCAAGATGATCGCCGGCGCGGCCGGAATCACGGCGCAGGGTGTGGACGTCAGCTCACAGCTCAACATCCCCGATCCGGTCATCACGACTTTCTTTCCGAACACGGACATCGCGAACCAGCTCAAGCAGGTCGCGAAGCTGATCATGGTCAACCAGGGGACGCCCGGATTGGGAATGACCCGCCAGGTCTTCTTCGTCAACCAGGGCGGCTACGACACGCATCAGAACCAGCTGGCCGACCAGGGCAACAACCTCCTGGAGCTCTCCGAAGCGATGGACGCCTTCTACGCCGCCACGAGAGACGACATCCAGTTGGAGAACAGCATCACGACGTTCACGCTCTCGGACTTCGCGCGCACGCTCCAGCCTTCCGGGTCAGGCACCAGCATCGGCTCGGATCACGGCTGGGGCAACCACCAGTTCGTCATGGGCGGCGCGGTCATCGGAAAGGATTTCTACGGAAACGACAATCCGTTGACCGGCTCGAAGTTCCCCAAGCTCGTGTTGGGTGCCGAAGACGACACGACCAGCAGCGGCCGCGGACGCTGGATCCCGAGGACTCCGGTCGAGGAGTACGGCGTCGGGCTGGTGAAATGGCTGGGCGTGACCG
>JBDTXY010000267.1:0-4479 GCA_040005945.1 Acidobacteriota bacterium | reverse complement strand
GCTCACCGAGTTCCAGCGGCTCACCGAGTGAGGGATCCCTCGGCGCTGCGCGCCTCGGGATGCCGTCGTGGGGCTTCGCCTCACGACGGCACCTTCGCATCGGCCCGCCCGATCAGGGTCTTGAGCTCGTTCAAGAATTCGTCGACGTCCTCGAACTTCCGGTAGACCGACGCGAACCGGACGTAGGCCACCTTGTCCAGCTCCCGCAGTCGCTCCATGACCAGGGCGCCGATGCGGGTCGTGGGCATCTCGCGCTCTTCGGTGTCGTGGAGGAGCGACTCGATGCCGTCCACGATGCGGTCGAACTCGATCGGCGAGACCGGCCGCTTCTCGCAGGCCTTGACCAGTCCGGTGCGCAGCTTGTTGCGGTCGAATCGCTCGCGCCGCCCGTCGTTCTTGACGACCATGTAAGGGATCTCCTCGATCGTCTCGTAAGAGGTGAACCTCCGGCCGCAGACGGTGCACTCGCGGCGCCGGCGGATGACCTCTCCCTCGCGGCTCTCCCGCGAGTCGACCACCCGGTCGTCCACTGCGGCGCAGAAGGGACACTTCATGGAGGGGAAAGCTTACCCGAGATTGGGGGTTCCTTCGTCTCGGCCAGCGCCCGGAGGCCGACCTTCTGGAAGGGGCTCGCCGCGAAGAACGCGACGCCGATGATCGAGATCGGCACGAAGGAGACCGCGTGCGCGATCAAGGCGATGCCGGTCGCGGTCGCCACCGGCACGTGGAAGACGTCGGTCAGGGCGAACTGCACCGCGGCGTGATATCCCCCCACGCCCCCGGGGGTCGGCACCGCCAGGCCCAGCACTGCCGCCGTCGTGACGACGAACGCGGCCGTGATCGGCAGGTCCACGCCGAACGCGCGCATCACGCAATAGATCTGGACGTTGATCACCAGCCACATGCCGATGGATCCCCCCGCGACCAGCAGCGCCAGGCGCGGCGTCTTAAGGGAGGCGAAGCCGTCCAGGAACGTATGCGAGATCCTCCGCGCGATCGGCCGCGCGCGTTCCGGCAGGATGCGAAAGGCGCGTTCCAGGAATCGCTCCGTCGCCGCCCGCCACAGCACTGCGAAGAGCGCGACGCCCACGGCCACGGCGGCGATTGCGGCGACGACCCAGCGCAGGCGCGCCGAGGAGAGGGCGCCGGTGGCGCCGGCCGGACCGGCGTAGAGCGCCACCCCCAGGAAGAAGAGCTGCGACAGGGCGTCCAGGATCCGCTCGAACACGATCGAGGCCAGCAGCGCCGAGAAGGGGAGCCCTCGCTCGCGCGCCAGTAAGGCCGGGCGAATGATCTCTCCGGCCCGCGCCGGCAGGACCGTGTTGGCTGCAAACCCCACCGACGTCGCCCGGAAGGCCGGAATGAAGGGGACGCGATCGAGCGGGCGCAGAATCCACGTCCAGCGCAACGCGCGCGCCGCGAAAATCGATAACGAGACAACGATGCTGCCGAGCAGCCAACCCGGCGAGGCCGCCGCGATCTGCTGGCCGATCTCGCGCAGCGGGACGCGGGACAGGAAAAACGCGAGCAGGCCGGCGGCCAGGGCGAGCGAGATCCCCACCTGGACGCGGCGGGACTGGAGCCACTTTTTCACGCCGGACTCGGGTGCGGAAACGGGGTCCGGCCGCGTCTCCGGCGGGCAGCCCGAGGCAGAGGGGCGCCGTCTGGACCCAAGCCCGCGGAAGGGGATTTCACTGGTGTCGTTTTAGCATTTCGAAGCGCACTTTGCCTAAAAAAATGAGGCGAACAGTCGATAACGCTTGACTTTGCAGCGTATTTTTCACATTCTTTTCTTAAATTTTCTTGGAGGACGCGCATGTTTAGGAAGGCGCCCCAGATTCTGGCGCTTCTCGGCACTTCGGTGTGGTTGCTGGCCCATTCGGCGGGTGCCCAGCCCATAGGCGGGATCGATACTCCGGCGGACAACCAGACGGTCTCCGGGATCGTCCGAGTCTCCGGTTTCGTCCTGGACTTCAAGGCGGTCGACGAGATCGACCTCCTGGTCGATGGCGTGGTGGTCAACCACGCGGACATGGGCCTCCCACGACCCGATGTGCTCGAAATCTTCCCGACCTACTTCGGCAGCCCCACGACCAATCCCGGATTCGTGGGCTCCTTCGTGGCTCGCGGAGGCCTGTTGGGCGATGGGCCGCACAGCGTCTCGATCCAGGCCCGGGAAGCCGCCACCCAGATCATCTTCCCGATCGCGACCATCACCGTGATCGTGGACAGCACCGCGAACCAGGCGCCCTTCGGCTGGATCGACATGCCCAGCGCCGCCGGGCTCGAGAACTTCACGGGCTCGGTCCCGGTCGCCGGCTGGGCGATCGACGACTCGGGCGAGATCGACCACATCGACTTCAAGATCGACGGCCAGATCGTGGCCGGCTCCGTCGGCCGCGGCGAGCCGTCGACCGCGATCTACGGCAGCACGCGGCCGGACATCCAGGCCGCCTTCCCCGACGTCCCGTTCTCCCTCTACACGGGATTCGTGGCGAACGTCGACGCGACCAAGCTCGTGAACGGCGTGCACGTCCTCACGGTCGTCGCGACGGACAACGAGGGAGCCAGCCGCGAGATCGGCGAGCGGACGGTTTTGGTCAACAGCATCGGCGTCAACCTGGGGCCCTTCGGCCAGATCGACTTCCCGCTGGATAAGGCGTCCCTGTTGTGCGAGGTCGTTGCCGGCGGCACCTGCCCGTCGCCCTGCATTCCCACGGATACCACGCTGGTCACCAATCCCGTCCTCGGCTGGGCGCTGGACGTCGGATCCGCCGTGGACCGCGGGCAGGTCTCATATGTCGAGCTCCTGCTCGACGGCGCCATCTTGGCCAACACGCGGAGCGATTGCATTCAGCTGGGCCAGACCCTGAACAACTGCTACGGAATCAACCGGCCGGACGTGGCGCGGTCGTACTCCGGGTACGTCAACGCCGACAACGCGGGTTTCGCCTTCCAGGTCGGTCTGATCCGCAACGGCACCTCGAGCGTCATCGACGTCGAGAGCCTCCGGTCCGACCCCTTCGATGCGACATCGACCGTGTTTTTCCCCGTGACGTCGACCGTCGCGGGCAAGCACACGCTGTCGATTCGCGCGGGCGACGAGGAGGAGACGGTCACCCAGTTCGGCGCGATGTCCGTCGACATCCTCTGCGATCAGACCTCGGGGAACGAGCCGGCGTTCGGCTTCGTCGACACGCCCACCGATTACCAGTTCATCGACGGCATCTTCGAGGTGTTCGGCTGGGCCTACGACTTCCAGTCGGTGCTTCTGGTCGAGGTCGACGTGGACGGCCAGGTCGTCGGCGACGCAAACTACGGCCTGGCCCGGCCGGACGTTCCGGTGCAAGACCCGCGCGTGAAAACCTCGTTCGTGGGCTTCTCCTTCTTCCTCGATACCACCAAGCTCTCCGACTCCGAGCATGATCTGGTCATCTACGTCATCGACCGGGACGACGTGCGGTCCGAGATCGGCCGCCGCAAGTTCGTCGTCGACAACAACGTCTCGACGCACCAGTAAGAGACGGGGTCACCCCGAGAAACCATCGCCCCGCCGCAAGGCGGGGCGCTTTGTTTTCCGGCGCGGCGCGAGGCTCCTCCGCCGCGCCCGCGGAGACTACGAGCCCCGGGAGCATTCCGAGATTCCGGTGCAGAATGGGCGTCAGGGCTCCCGGGCGGTGGGAGAGGGGGTGAGATGAGGAAGGCCCTCACGGCGGTCGATCATCTGGTCTACGCGGCGCCGGACCTGGAGGCGGCGGTGGTGGAGCTGCAGGGGCTTCTGGGGGTCAGGGCGGCGGCCGGCGGACGGCACCCGGGCGAGGGGACCCGAAACGCTCTGATCTCGCTGGGCGGCGACGCCTACCTCGAGATCCTGGGGCCAGACCCGGATCAGCCGAGCCCCGGCAAGCAGCGCTGGTTCGGCATCGACATACTCAAGGCCGCCCGGCTGGTCGGATGGGCCGCCAAGACGGAGGATCTGGAGGGCGTCGCGCGCCAGGCATTGGAAACCGGGATCCCGCTGGGACCCGTCACCGCAGGCAGGCGCCAGCGCTCGGACCGGGTCGCGCTGAGCTGGCAATTCTCGGACCCGCACGTGGTCCTCGGCGATGGGCTCGTGCCGTTCTTCATCGACTGGAAGGACTCGCCGCACCCGGCCCGCGCGGCGCCGCGAGGCGTCTCACTGGTGGAGCTTCGCGCCGAACATCCGGAGCCCGGCCCCGTCCAGGCGATGCTGGCCGGCCTCGGCCTGGACCTGCCCGTCAAGACCGGCCCCAAGCCCGCACTCATCGCCTCGCTGCGAACCCCGCGAGGGCTCGTGGAACTCCGCTAGGTCCCTCGCCTACGCTGCGCTACGGGATCTGCCTTAGGCACCGTCCCGCGGCTCGCCCGGGTGCGGGCTCGACCGCGAGCCTGATCCCTTCGCTCACGTCGCTCCTCGGGGATCGCGTTGCTACGCGACCCCTGCGGGCTCCCGCATCG
>JBDTXY010000266.1:0-4495 GCA_040005945.1 Acidobacteriota bacterium | reverse complement strand
TCCAGCCGTTGGCGACCTGGTTGCGGAGCGAGATGAGGTTGTTGTAGCGCCAGATGGCCCACATGGCGGCGAAGACGCCGATGAGGACCAGGAGGACGAGGCAGCCTGCGATGGCGGTCATTTTCCTTGGGTACCCCTTGTTCTTGTTACGAACGGCACGGGCTAGAGTTTAGTTAAGGACGTCGAGGAAGGAGCCGTCAGCTAGGTATTCAGCCCCTGGCGCAGCTCCCGCGCCAGGATCTCCACGGCCGATCGCGTTCCGCCGGTCAGTTTTTCCTTCCAGGCGCCTTCCGTCTCGAAGCGCCGGTCCCCGATCGATTCCGCCCACGGCCGCAAGGCCGCGTCGAGCTCGCCCGCCGACCAGACGTCGCCCCCGCGCTTTCGGACCATCGCGATCACGTACGGGACGATCCGAATGAAGGCCCGCAACGAGGCGGAGCTCTTGATCGCGTACTTCCGGCCGGCGAAAGCGGCGGGGAAGGCCCGGGCGGCCGCCTTGAAATAGTTGAGGAAGAAACGCCGCGAATTCTCTCGGAACTCGCGGGCGATGCGCCCCCCGGCGGCATCGATGGCGGCGAAGACGTCCCGCAGCTCGTCGGCCAGCGAAGCCTGGGTCACGGTTCCCTTGCCGATGCCCAGGACCTTGATCGAGCCCCGCAAGGGGGAGCCATCGTCCTCATTGAGCGTCCGGATGACGTCGTGCGCCGCCGCGAGATTTTCGTCGCGGTAGAGCCGGCGGCCGGCCAGCGAGATCAGGTGCGAGGGGTTCAGCTTGGTGTGCTTGCTGTTGATCGTGACGAAAAGCTCGACCACCTGGTCCGGCGTGAGGTTGTCGAAGACGACGGCCGGGACCTGGAAGTCCTTCAGGCTGTGCTTTTCGGCGAGCTGGTGGAGGGCCAGGAGCCGGTGCTGACCGTCCAAGGCCCGCAGGATTCCCGACTCCTCGGGCAGCCGGAGGGATCCGGCCTCGGTGCGGCCGCCGGCGGGCGCGAACTCCAGGCGCTTCTCGGAGACCAACAGGACGCTGCCCGGGATCGCCGGGAGCGTCCCGGAATCCGCGCACTGGAGGTAGTAGGTGACCAGCTCGTCGATCTTCTTCTTGATGATCGGACGCTGGTAGGCCTGTTCGGAGGCCGAGATCTTTCGTTCCAGGAACTCCCAGTTGACGCGTCCCTGCGGGGTCTTCTTGGCGTGGCCTCGCGTGGTCTGGCTGCCGGGCCCGAAGGAGAGCACCTCGAATCCGACCAGTGACTGCAGATCCGCGCCCGAAAGCAGCGCTTCGTAGAACCGGACGCCGAACTGATTCAGGCGCAGCGAGGGAACCGAGATCATGGACACCTCCATGCCTGGGGCACCAGGGTCCTCCGGCCGGCGATCCGCGCGGCGCGGGCCCGGAAAGGGTATACCGGGGCCCGCCGGTTGGACCCATGATATTCGGGGGAAAAGAGGCGGTTCTAGGGCGGGGAAACGGACTTCCAGTCCTGCCCGTCGATCATCTGCTCGTGGATCTGGCCCGCGCCGGTCAGGATGCCGCGGAGCTCCGAGGTCAGGATTTCGGCCAGCTCCGGCAGGGCGTCGGAATGGGCCACCGGCACGGAGCACTCCACCGTGGATTGGCCCAGCGAGGCGAAGAAGGGCGAAGGCCGCCGTGTCCAGTCGGAGTCGCTCCGGCGGTGCTTGGTCATCAGAAACGCCGCCAGCCGCCGTTCGTCCCAGGGTTCGGTCATGGTCCAGCGGAAGTTCGCGCGGAGGCCCTTCTGCTCGACCACGGGCGCATCGCTGGCTAGGGTGATCGACATGAAGTGGGATAAACGATAGCATCTCGGGGTTCAATCGGACATCGTGAAAAGCGCTCTCATTCCGGGCCTCCTGCTGCTGTTTCCGGGCCCTCCCGGCGCTCCATCGGTTGAGGACAAGGGCTACGCGTCCCACTTGATGGTCGATCAGGAGGTCATCGTCGCCTCCCGGATGTCGGGCATCGTCGAATCCATCGCAGTGGATCGAGGCGCGGTCGTGTCGCAGGGTCAGACGCTCGCGACGCTGGACCCGCGGGAGCTCGACGCCGACGTCCGCGAGGCCAAGGAGGACATGGAGCTCAAGAAGGCCGAGTACGAGCGATCCAAGTCGCTCGCGGCATCCAAGGTCGTCAGCGCGGCCGATCTCGACGAGAAGAAGGCCGGCTATCAGGTGGGGGTCGCGCGGTGGGAGAAGGCCAAGACCCTGCGCGACTATGCGGTCATCCGCGCTCCCTTCGCCGGCGTGGTGACCGAGAAGTACGCGCGCATCGGCCAGAAGGTCGTCGCCGACAACAGCGATTCCCTGTTCAAGATCACGGCCGTCGAGCCGCTGCTGGCGCGCGTGTACCTCCCGGAGGAGGAGCTCTTGCACGTCCGGGTCGGCGACAAGGTCGCAGTGGTCCCCGACCGCTTTCCCGACGCCCGGACGACGGGCGAGGTCCAGTTCATCAGCCCCACGGTGGACGCGGGCAGCGGCACGTTTCAGATCGTGATCCGCGTCCGGCGCGAGCCGTCGGCGCGCGCGGTCCTGCGCCCGGGCATCGCCGTCAAGGTGCGTTTCATCAAGGCCGGATCGCGGTAACGCGGCCCGTCCGGCCGATGCCTCAACGTCCCCGCTCCTCGGCGCGCCTTCGGGGCACATTCGACCGCGTCCTGGTCCACGACATCAAGAACATGTCGTTTCGATTGCGGCTGCTGCTCTCCAACCTGTACGAGCATTGGGCCGATCCGGACTTTCGGAGGGCGGCGCGGGATCTTCTGGCCTCTTCCGTGGAGCGGCTGGAAAGCATCGCCGGCCGCTTCCTCGCGCACGAAGGAGCCACGCTGATCAAGGTCGAGTTGGATCTGAACGGACTGCTGCGGCAGGTTGCCGAGCGCCCCGCCCGGCGCGGCGCGCGCGCGGCTGTGTCCCTGGCGCTGGGGACGGTTCCGCGAGTCTGGGGCGATCCCTACTATCTGTCGGACGCCTTCACGAGCTTGCTGGAGAACGCGTTCGAGGCGGCGGCGCCCGAAGGACGTGTTCTCGTGCGCAGCTATGCCGGCCGCTCGGTCAACCGTCCCAAGGCCATCGTGGAGTTCATCGACAACGGCGCCGGCATGTCGGCGGAGTTTCTCCGCGACCGGCTCTCCCGGCCCTTCGAGACCACGAAGCCCCAGGGCGTCGGACTCGGCCTGGCGACGGCGAGCCAGCTCGTGCGGTTCCACCGGGGAACGATCCGCATCCTCTCCCAGCCGGGCGGCGGAACGCTGGTGCGGCTCTCGCTGCCCGGAATCCCGGAGGGTGGATCGTGAGCGACCCGCCGGCCGGGCGCCTGGGCCAGATCGTGATCGTCGAGGACGATCCGGTCCTGCTGGAACAGCTCACGTGGGCCTTGAAGGGCAAGTTTTCCGTTTCCGCGGCCCGGGACGCCACTCACGGACGCATGCTCTGCGAGTCCGACCCCGACCTCTACCTCTTCGACATGCGGCTGCCTCCGTCGAACCAGGTGCAGGAGGGCCTGGAGCTGCTGCGCCACGTCCGCCGCAGGGACGCCGAGGCCACCGTGGTGATGATGTCCGGGGAAGGGGAGCGCGCCGACGCGCTCCGCGCGGTCGCCCTGGGCGCCTTCGATTTCTTCCAGAAGCCGATCGACACCGACGAGCTGATGGTGATTTTGAACCGGGCCCTCGAGCGCCGCCGGTTGGTCGTCGAAAACCGCGAGCTGAGGGAGACGGCGGGTGGGGCGCCGGTTGCCGACGGCCTCGTGGGCGAAAGCCCGCCGATGCTCCGGTTGTTCCGCGATGTCGATCGGGTCGCCGCAAGCGACGCGACCGTTCTCCTCCTGGGGGAGAGCGGGACCGGCAAGGAGCTCGTCGCGCACTCGATCCATGCGAAGGGCCCGCGGAAGGATCGGCCGTTCGTGGCCGTCAACGCCTCCGCCCTGCCCGAGTCGTTGGCCGAGGCCGAGCTCTTCGGGCACGAGAAGGGAGCGTTCACGGGGGCGATTGCGTCTCGCCCCGGACGCTTCGAGCTGGCCGACGGCGGCACCCTCTTCCTCGACGAGATCGGGACGTTGACGCCGGGCATCCAATCCAAGCTCCTCCGCGTGCTCGAGAGCCGCGAAATCGAGCGGGTCGGAGGCCGCCGCACGATCCGGGTGAACTTTCGCCTGATCTCGGCGAGCAACGAGGATCTGGAAGCCCGTGTCGCGGCGGGGAGCTTCCGCGAAGACTTGTACTACCGCATCCACACGATCCCGATCCCCATTCCGCCGCTGCGAGACCGCCACGGAGACATCCCGTTGTTGGCGCGGCACTTTCTCGCGAGGTTCTGCGATCGCCACGGCAAGGCGACCAAGAGCATGTCCGAGGAGGTGATCCGCCGTCTGGAGGCGCATCCCTGGCGGGGCAACGTGCGCGAGCTCCAGCACGTCGTCGAGATGCTCGTGCTCTTCTGCGACGACGACGTCATCGGGGAGGCGGATCTGCCGCGCGTGCTG
>JBDTXY010000265.1:0-4525 GCA_040005945.1 Acidobacteriota bacterium | reverse complement strand
TTTGAGATTTTGGCTTTTGGATTGGTGACCGAGGGATATGCTTGCAATCCCAAATCTAAAATCTAAAATCCAAAATCGTTGCTTTCCATCAAAGATTTCGAAGAGACCGGCGCCCTCCTCACGGGCCACTTCCGCCTCTCCAGCGGTCTCCACTCGGACCGCTACCTCCAGTGCGCGCGGTTGTTGATGTGGCCCGAGCGCGCGCAGGCTGCCGGCCGGGAGCTGGCCGAGAGGCTGCGAGAATTCGGTGCGCGAGCCGTAGTTTCCCCGGCCCTGGGCGGAGTGATCATCGGGCACGAAACCGCGCGAGCGCTGGGGCTGCCTGCGATGTTCGTGGAGCGCAAGGATGGGGCCTTCGTGCTCCGCCGCGGCTTCACCCTCCAGCCGCAGGAGCCCGTCGTCGTGGTCGAAGACGTCTTCACGACCGGAAAATCGACGCGCGAGGCGGCGCAGGCTGTCGCGGCGGCCGGGGGGCAAGTGAAAGCCGTAGGCTCCATCGTGGACCGAGGGGCGCCGGAGGGGGCCTTCACGGTGCCGTCGCGGTCTCTGCTGTCGCTCTCGGTGCCGTCCTGGCCCGAAGCCGAGTGCCCACTCTGCGCGCGCGGGGCGCCTCTGGATACTCCCGGCAGCCGCTTCGTTGCGACGAAGACGTAAGATTCGCGTATGGACTTGAAGAGCATTTGCGTCTACTGCGGCTCCAGCGTCACGGCCGAGAAAGCCGTGGAGGACGAGATTCGCGCCTTCGGGCGCGAGATCGCCCGGCGGGGAATTCGTCTGATCTACGGCGGCTCCTCGCGCGGACACATGGGAGCTCTGGCCGACGAGGTCCTGTCCGTGGGCGGCAAGGTCACGGGCGTGATCCCGAGAGCGCTCGAGGGCCGCGAGTCCGCGCACCGCGGCTTGACGGAGCTCAAAGTCGTGGATTCGATGCACGCGCGCGAGCAGCTGCTGTTCGACCTTTCCGACGCCTTCGTCGCCTTCCCCGGCGGTTTCGGAACGATGGAGGAAATCATCGAGATGATCACGTGGAAGCAGATGGGCATCCACGGCAAGCCCATCGTGATTGCCAACATCGGGGGATATTTCCAGCCGCTCTTGCAGCAGTTCGAGCTCGCGGTTCAGAAGAAGTACGCCCGCACCGAAGACCGCATCCTCTTCGCAGTCGCCGATACGACCAAGGCGATCCTGACGTTTCTGGAGGGCGCGCCCGTGTTGTCGCGCAAGGCGGGGGACTGGGCCTAGTGAGAGTCATCAGTTGTCAGTTCACTGTTTTCAGTTTTCGAAACTGATAACTGATAACTGATAACTGACTACTTCTCCCTCAGCTTCATCTCCTCCAGCAGCCTCCGGTTGATCGCGACGAGGTCTGCCAGCAGGGCGATCAAGAACGTCTGGACCCCGATCACGATCAAGACCGCGGCGAAGATCAGGCTCTGCAGGTGCCCGCCGGGGTTCGCGCCGAAGAAGTAATAGACCAGGAAGCGCGCGCCCAGCGCCGCGCCCGTGAGCATGAAGAGCGCCGCCACGATCGAGAAGATCTTGAGCGGCTTGTACAGGGCGGTGATCCGCAGGACGTTGGAGCCCTGAAGCAGCACGTACTTGAACGTCGACGTGAAGAGCCGCGACGGCCGCACGGGAGGGTGCGCGCGCACGGGGACCGAGACGACGCGGAGTCCCTTGTAGCCCGCCTGGATCAGCGTCTCCAGCGTGTAGGTCAGCTTGGAGAAGACGTTGAGCCGCCGCGCCGCCTCCCTGGACAGCGCGCGGAACCCCGAGACCGCGTCGGTCACCTGGACTCCGGAGGCCTGCTGCACGACCCAGCTCCCGAGCCGCTGCAGCATGCGCTTGGCCGGAGAGAAATGCGCCAGGTCTCCGGGCCCGCGGTCGCCGATCGTGAAATCGGCGCGGCCTTCCAGAATCGGAGCGGTCAGCGCCGGGATGTCCGCGGGGTCGTACTGGAGGTCGGCGTCGAAGTTGACGATGACGTCGGCGCCCATTCGCAGCGCCTCGCTCAATCCCACGGAGAAGGCTTCCGCCAGTCCCCGATTCGTGGTCAGCCGCACCACGCGACCGGCTCCGCCCGCCCGGGCCAGCTCCGAAGTCCGGTCCTCGGATCCGTCGTCGACGACCAGGACTTCCAGCTCCGAGAAGCCGGCGACGCTCCGGGGCAGCGCGGCGAGCGCGCGCGAGATCGTGGCCTCTTCGTTGTACGCCGGGATCTGGATGACGAGTTTCATGAGTGGTTTTCAGTTCTCAGTTTGCAGTTTTCGGTTCGAACCGAGAACTGACAAGTGAGAACTGACGACTACTCTATTGCGGACGGCTCGCCACATCACCACAGCGAGCGCGACGAGGCCGAGAAGGCAGATCAACAGCTCCGCTCGTGGGATGAGGAACCGACCCTCCACACTGTGTCGTCCGGCCGGCACTTCAACCCCCAGGAAGATTCCGTCGGCGGCGAAACTCTCGACTTCGCGGCCGTCCAGGAACGTGCGCCAGTAGGGAAGGAATCGCTTCTGCGACGTCACCAGCAGCGTGGGCGCGTCGCCCTCGACCTCGACGCGGAAGCTCTCGGGGGCAAGCGCCGTGATCCGAGCCTTCCCGGCCGCGCGCGCCGTCTCGCCCGCGGCCAGCCGCGCGTGCACCGCCGGGTCGACGAACACCGCGGTGCCCAGCGTCTCGCGATCCGCTCTCACGATCTCCGAGTCGCCGCCGGGCAGGCTCCGGGCGACGCAGAAGACGCGCGGCAGCGCGCGCGGCCGCTGGAAGAGCGTCATGTCCGAGCCGGAGTAGACGCGGAGCAGCGCCGGAGGCGGGCGCGGGGCCGGCGGGCCGCCGGGCGACGCGAACGGCGCCGCGTCCAGCGACTCAACCTGCGCTCCGGCCGGGGCGCTCGCGCCCGGAGGCGCGGCGAGCAGCGTCACACCCAACAGATCGAGCACCGGCGCCGCGGTGTCGAACCGGCGCGGGTCGAACACGAGATAGGTCCCGTACGGGCCGAACGCGTTCGCGTCCGCGGCCGAGATCAGGCGGCGATAGCCAGAGTCGAGGAGGAAGTGGCCTCGGACGTCGTCGATCGCGTATGCCTCGGAGACGTTGGGAATCAGCGTCCAGCCGGCCGCCGCGAAACGCTCGCCGCGGCGGGAGGCCTCGCGCAGGCGGAGAATCCCGGGCGTGTCCTCGAAGACGGCCTCCGCGGGGCGGCACTCCGGGTAGAAGTCGAGCGCCAGGAAGGCCAGCGGGACGGCGATCAGAAACGGCTGGAGCTGGATCGCGAACCGCCGCGCCGCGCTGCCGGCCGCCAGGCGCTCCAGGGCCTCGACGCCGCACGCGGCCAGCAGCGCGAGCGCGAAGACGATCAGGATCTTCGAACGCGCGAAGAGGCTGATGTTGAGAAGCGGCAGGCCGCCCACGATCGAGAGCAGCAAGCCTCCCGCGTAGAGCGGCACGGCGACGAGCGCGCCCAGGGTCAGGGCGAAACGCGCCTCGAAGCGGCGCCGCAGCGCGGCCAGCCCCACGGCGGCGAGCGCGACCGCGGCGACCCCCACGCCCGAAGCGGTCTCGATGTAGTTGTCACCCAGGATCCATCCCACGCCCGTGTAGTCGTTGCGCCGCGGCGTGCCCGCGTAGTCGGGAACCGCGTAGAGGCGCAGCTGCCGCACCGGCAGGGCGAAGGAGCCGCCCATGCCGCGCCGCAGCTCGCCGTACCCGGACGCGCGGAGAAACCGCGCCGTGGCGAGGATGGAGGGCAGGAGAATGGCGATCGCGATGGCGGCCGCGCCGGCGATCCGGAGCAGGGCGCGCGCCGTGGGTCCGGCGCCGTGCTGCGCCGCGCGCAGCAGGAAATACAGCGCGGCGGCGACCGCGCCGTAGAGGATCCAGTGCGGGAATCCCCCGGAGAGGCACAGCAGCAGGGCCACCGCGGCGAAGCGGACGGCCCGCGGAGAGCGGGGCTCTTCGAAGGCGCGGTCCACGGCCATGAGCAGCAGCGGATACGTGATCGAGACGGAGCTCTGCATCCAGAGCTCCCACACCCCCTGTCCGGTCGAAAATGCCCATGCCGCAGCCCCGGCCGCGCTGGCGAGATCCGAAAAGCGGCGGCTGCGCAGGAACGCGTACGCGGCCAGAAAGGCGAAGTTGAACTTCAGAAACAGAATGCCGGTCTCGATCCCGGCTTCCGGCAGCAAGAACGCCGGCAACGCGACGAACGGGGAGAGGAAGCCCTGCGCCAGATGGAAGGGCCCGATCGCTCCGGCCGAGACCCAGGGATTCCAGAAGAATCCCTCCGGGAACTTGCGATAGCGCACCAGCGTGGTCTCTCCGGAGGCCGCGGGATCCGACAGGAGCCGGTTCTCGGACTCCAGCACCCCGCGGGCGCTCGTCCTCCACGGATGGTGCGCGCGGACGAAGTCGTGCGACGAGAAGACCCCTCCGGTCCAGAGCAGGGGAGCGAAGAGGATGAGGTCGAAGACGAGGAGTGTCGCCAGGCCGAAGCGGCGGATCACCGATTTCTGCCGACGATCAC
>JBDTXY010000264.1:0-4553 GCA_040005945.1 Acidobacteriota bacterium | reverse complement strand
GCGCCGGCGGCCCGCGCGCAACATGCCTCCGAGACGGCGGCAGCCAAGCCGGTGGCGCTGCTGACCGGCCTGGGCTCCCACCGCCATCCGATCGCGACGTCCAACCCCGAAGCGCAGAAATTTTTCGACCAGGGGATGGTCCTGCTCTTCGGCTTCAACCACGACGAGGCGTTCCGCGCCTTCGAGAAGGCGGCACAGCTGGACCCGAAGGCGGCCATGCCGCACTGGGGCATGGCCCTCGCGGTCGGTGCCAACTACAACGACCCCGAGCCCGAAGTGAATCGTCTGAAGAAGGCGCGCGCCGAGGTCGACAAGGCGCTCGCGCTGTCGCCGACGGGCCCCGAGAACGAGCGCGCGTACGTCGAAGCCTTGGCCAAGCGCTACGTCCCCGACCCGGCGGCCGCCGACAAGGCGGCTCTGGCTCGCGACTACAACGCGGCCATGCGGGCGCTGACCCAGAGGTATCGGGACGATCTGGACGCCGCCACGCTCTACGCGGAAAGCGGAATGAATCTGCGTCCCTGGAAGCTTTACCGTGCCGACGGGACGCCCGAGGAGGGGACCGAGGAGATCGTCGCCGTGCTCGAGTCGGTGCTGAAGCGCGAACCGAACCATCCGGGCGCCAACCACTACTACATCCACGCGGTGGAGGCCTCGCGCCATCCGGAGCGGGCGCTCCCCTCGGCCGCCCGACTGGAGACGCTGGTCCCCTCCGCCGGACACCTCGTGCACATGCCATCGCACATCTACTTCCGGACGGGCAGCTATCTCGCTGCGGAGAAGTCCAACGCGATCGCGGCGGAGGCCGACCGCAAGTACATCCGCGAGACCGGGGCGCAGGGGATGTACCCGATGATGTACTACACCCACAACCTCCACTTCCAGTCGGCCGCCGCAGCGATGGCCGGGCGCCACGCCGAGGCGAAGAAGTCGGCGGACATGCTCTTCGACGAGGTGCTCCCCATCGTCTCGATGGACCCGATGCTCGAGGGATTCCTGCTCCAGCCCATCTTCGTCGCGCTGCGGTTCCAGAAGTGGGACGACGTCCGCCGGATGGAGGACCCCGGTCCGAAGCTTCCGCTCCTGCGCGCGACGTGGCTGTACGCGCGCGCGATGGCCGCCGCGGCGGGTAGGGACGCGCAGAGCGCCGCCGCACTGCGCGTGGCCTACGGCATCGCCCGGGACGCCGTTCCGGCGGGGCAGATGGCCGGGCCGCAGAACACCGGGTCCGCCGTGCTCTCCGTGGCGACCGCCGTGCTCGATGCCCGCATCGCGGAGGCCGCGGGCGACCGCGAGGCGGCGCTGGCGAGCTGGACGAAGGCCGTCGCGGCCGACGATGCCCTGAGCTACGACGAGCCGCCGCCCTGGTACTACCCCGTCCGCGAGTCGCACGGCGCCGCGCTGCTGCGTGCCGGGCGCGCCGCCGACCTCGAGCACAATCCGCGCAACCCGCGCTCGCTCTTGGGTTTGTCCGAGAGCCTCGAGGCCCAGGGGCGGACGGCCGACGCCGCATGGACTCGCGCGCTATTCGAGGTCGCCTCTCGGGACGCCGACGTTGCACTTGCGATCGAGGACCTCTGAGTTCGGGTAGACGGCGTGCACTGGAATAGCGCCGTCAACGCGGCCCTGGCCCACCTGTCGCGGCTGATCCGCCGCGGCCATGTGTGGATCTTGGTTTTTTGGGGAATCGTGGCCGCCGTCTTGATTCCTCAGGCGGCCAATGTGGGCAGCCGTTTGAAGGCGGGTGTGCGGCTGGAGGGCAGCCCCGCGGCCAGCGTGGACGCCGACCTGGCCCGGCGCTTCCATTCCCGTTTCGTCCACCGCATCGTCCTGGTGATCAGCGGGGCTCCGGATCCCGAGCTGCCCGAAGGTCGCGCCGCGCTCTCGGAGATCGTCGCGGCCGTGCGCAGCGTGCCCGGTGTCGCGGGGACGCTGTCCTACCTGGACTCGCCCGAGCCGCTCTTCCGCGGACGCGCTGGGGGCTTCGTCGTCGTCGGCCTGGACGGCAGCACGGCGTCGCCGGAGACGCGGATGGGCCCGTTGCGGGAGGCCACGGCGCGCGTTCGGGCCCGCCTCGCGAGCGGGTATCCTTCGCTGGAGCTGCTCTGGACGGGAGAGATTCCGTTAAACCTCGACGTGCGGCAAGCGTCCTCGGAAGACGCCCGCACGGCGGAGCGCCGAGCCCTGCCGGTCGCGTTGCTCCTCCTGCTGGCGGCGTTTGGGTCGATCGTCGCGGCGCTTCTACCGGTGTCCGTGGGCGTGCTTTCCGTGTTCCTGACCCTGGGCGTCGCCGCCCTGGTGGCGCGAACCTGGCACCTTTCGGTCTTCGTGCAGAACATCGCCTCCATGATCGGCCTGGGCCTGGGCATCGACTATGCGCTGCTGCTGGTGAGCCGCTTCCGCGAATCGCTCGCGCGCAAACACTCGCCCGGCCTGGCCGTGGAGGATTGTCTGCCGCGGGCGGGTCAGACGCTGTTTCTTTCGGCGCTGCCCGTGGCCATCGGGTTCGCGGCCCTGCTGACCATGCCCGGGGATTTCCGCTCGATCGGTGCCGCGGGAATGCTCGTGACCTTCTTCACCCTCCTGCTGGCGCTCACGCTCCTACCCGCGATCCTCGCGGCATTGGGCAATCGCGTCGACGCCGGGCGCGTGATGCGCCGCAACGCCTCACACCACGAGGAAGGCTCGAGGCGATGGAGGCGATGGGGCCACCGCGTGGTCCAGAGGCCCTGGCTTTTTCTGTGCCTGGGAGGGCTCCCGGTGCTGCTGCTCGCGCTCGAGTCTTCTCGGCTCCGAACGGGGCCGATCCGCGGCGATTGGCTGCCCTCCAACCCCGAATCCGTGCGCGCGGTGCAGCGGCTCGAAGACATGGGAAGGGGAAACGTGGTTCAGACCTTGCGGGTGCTGCTGGATCTGCCCAGGGACGCTCCGGTCGGGAGTCCCGAGGGCTGGATCGCGACGCGGCGTCTGGCCCAGGTGCTCGCGCGCGATCCGCGCATCGCGCGTGTCCACTCTCCGGCCGACGATGTGGGCCTGGGAATCACGCGCGAGCGCCTGCGCGAGATGTCCCGCGACGGCGCGATCTCGGAGGATCAGCGCGTCGTTCTCTTCGAAGTGCTGCCCGCGATGCGTTCCAACGACCCCCTGGAATTGCGGGCGGACGCGGAGACACTCGCGCGCTCCCTTCAGGCGTCCGATGCGGCCGCCGCGACCGGCCTGCCCGGAACGAAGCTGCGCGTGGGAGGTCTGCCGGCGGCCAACGCCCAATTCGAGGATGCGATTTCCGGGCGGCTTCACTCCGTCGTGCTGCTCGTGATGGCCGTGACCTTCGTCGTCCTGCTCGTGGGCTTTCGATCCGTGCTGGTGGCCGCCAAGGCCGTCGCGCTCAATTTGCTGACGGTCGCCGCGGCCTTCGGAGCCCTCGTGCTGGTCTTCCAGGACGGACACGGGGCCGAGCTGTTCGGCTTGGACGGCGGGACGGGCCGCGTCTTCACGATCGTTCCGATCCTGGCCTTCTGCATCGTCTTCGGGCTCTCGATGGATTACGAGGTCTTCTTGGTGTCGCGCGTCGCCGAGGCGCGACGCTCGGGGCTTCCCGAGGAGGAGGCCATCGTGGAGGGATTGGCGCGGACCGGGAGCGTGATCACCAGCGCGGGCTCCATCATGATCGCGGTCTTCGCGGCGTTCGCGATGGGTGCGTTCCTGCCGATCCAGATGCTGGGGTTCGTGCTGGCCGTGGCGGTGCTGCTGGATGCGACGGTCGTCCGGATGGTCATCGGTCCGGCGCTGTTGCGGCTGGCCGGAAAATGGAATTGGTGGCCGGGAGAGAATCCTGGCCTCCGGCGAAGGTCAAAGGAAAGGTCATGAAAACGATTGTGCTTTGCGCTTGGATCCTCGGGTCATCCCTGACGGCCGCCGCGCTGCCCCCGGAGGCAAGCTCCGGCGGCGTCCAGCAGCTCAACGAGGCGTTCTTGAAGGCTCTCCAGGCCGGCGACATCGATGGGATCATGAAGCTCTATGCGGCGGACGCGGTGCTCTTCCCGCCGGGGGAGAAGTCGGCGCGAGGCCTGGAAGAAATCCGGTACAAGTGGAACTCCCTGCTCGAAGCCAACAAGGTCACCCAGGGCAGCCTGAAAGACGCGAAATACGTCAGCTCCGCCAACGTCTCGGCCGGATGGGGAGACGTGTCGATGCGGCTGGAGCCCAAGAACGGCAAGGAGCCCAAGACGATCCAGGGGCGATTTTCCACGGTCGCCGAAAAGCGCAGCGGGAAGTGGATCTACGTCTTCGTGGGCATCAGCGAGCTGGATGAGCTGCTGACGCTGCAGCACTACTCGAAGCCCAAGTAACCGTCGCTCCTCGCGCGTCGCGCTGCTGCGCGATCGCTGCGGGCTCCCGCATCGCGAACCTCCACCCTCCTTCGTCGGGTGACTATTCGCGATGCGAGCTAAAGACACTGGGTTTCGAGCGAACGGTACTCTGGCGATATCGAGTCGGAAGACTCGTTGACCCAACTGGTTCAACCGCTCGCAACGCGACCAAGTTTCGCGAGT
>JBDTXY010000263.1:0-4580 GCA_040005945.1 Acidobacteriota bacterium | reverse complement strand
AGGCCGGCCGCCTCCAGCACCTGGAGATGCCGCGTCGTGGTCTGCCACGCGTGGGCGAAAACCCCCGCGATCTCTCCCGCCGTCATCGACCCGCCGTGAAAATGGATGGTCAACAGGACCCGGCGCCTTGCCGGATGCGCAAGCGCGCTGAAAACCGCTTCGTAGGCGTCCAGACGTGCCCGGGACTCCCGCTTCACCACTTCGCACATTCAGCCACGGCGCTGAATGTCCCGTCAAGAGATACCCAGCACATAGGCTGAATATGGCGAGAATGCTTTAATCCCCGGCGTGACGGATTCCGACGCCCACCGGGCGATCGACGCGGTCTGGAGGATCGAATCGCCCAGGCTCATTGCCGGGCTCGCCCGTATCGTTCGGGACGTCGGTGTCGCCGAGGACCTGGCTCAGGACGCGCTCGTCGTGGCGCTCGAGCGATGGCCGGAGTCGGGAGTCCCGGACAACCCGGGCGCCTGGCTCATGGCCACCGCGAAGCATCGGGCGATCGACCGGCTGCGCCGCAACACGGTCGTCGAAAGGAAGCACGGAGAGATCCAGCGCGACGTCGAGGCCCGGCAGGAAGCCGTCGTGGCGGAGATCGAGGCCTCGGTCGACGACGACATCGGTGACGACCTGTTGCGCCTGATCTTCACGGCGTGTCATCCGATCCTCTCGACGGAGGCCCGCGTGGCTCTGACGCTGCGCCTCATCGGAGGCCTGACGACCGAGGAGATCGGCCGCGCCTTCCTCGTCCCCGAGGCAACCGTCGCCCAGCGGATCGTGCGGGCCAAGCGGCTGCTCGCCGAGGAGAAGGTCCCGTTCGAGGTCCCCCGGGGCGCCGAGCGCGCCGCCCGGTTGTCGTCGGTTCTCGAGGTCCTCTATCTCGTGTTCAACGAGGGCTACTCCGCGACCGCCGGGCAAGACTGGATGCGGCCCGCGCTCTGCGAAGACGCGCTGCGCCTGGGGCGGATCCTGGCGGAGCTCGCGCCCGGGGAACCCGAGGTTCACGGACTCGTCGCGTTGATGGAGATCCAGGCGTCGCGATTCCGGTCGCGGACCGGGCCGTCGGGAGAACCCATCCTGCTCCTCGATCAGAGCCGAGCGCGCTGGGACCGGCTCCTGATCCGCCGCGGCCTGGCGGCTCTCGAGCGCGCCGAGGCCCTCGGGCTCCCCCAGCGGCCGTACGTCCTGCAGGCGGAGATCGCCGCATGCCACGCGAGAGCCCGGACCGCCGGGGAGACGGACTGGGCTCGAATCGCCGCGCTCTACGAGGCGCTCGGCCGGGTCGCGCCATCTCCGGTGGTGGAGTTGAACCGCGCGGTCGCCGTTTCCATGGCGTTCGGCCCGGCCGCCGGCCTCGAGCTGGTCGACGCGCTCACCTCGGAGAAGTCCCTCGAGAGATACCACCTCCTGCCGAGCGTGCGCGGCGATCTCCTCTCGAAGCTCGGCCGGTTCGAGGAGGCCCGCGCGGAGTTCGAACGCGCGGCGTCCCTCACGAAGAACGCCCGCGAGCGGGAGCTCCTTCTCGACCGGGCCCGCCGCTCCGGCGCGGCGGAAAAACCATGATCGTTCATCTCGTCGACGGCACCTACGAGCTGTTCCGGCACTTCTACGGGCTGCGCCGGTTCACGAAGGGCGAGGACCCGCCGTACGGCGCCGTGATCGGCGTGCTCAACACGGTGCTCGAGATGATCGAGAAGGGCGCGACGCACGTCGGGGTCGCGACCGATCACGTCATCGAGTCGTTTCGCAACGGCCTCTGGCCCGGCTACAAGACGAGCGCCGGGATGGAGCGCGCGCTCCTGGCGCAATTCCATCCCCTCGAAGAGGCGCTGACAGCCATGGGCGTGGCCGTCTGGCCGATGGTCGAGCTCGAGGCCGACGACGGGCTCGCCTCCGCGGCGCGGATGGCGTCGGAGGACGAGTCCGTTCAGAAGGTCTGCATCTGGACTCCCGACAAGGACCTCGCGCAGTGCGTCCGCGGCGACCGCGTCGTGCAGGTGGATCGCAAGAGCCAGACGATCCGGGGCGAGGAGGGGGTGCGCGAGAAGTTCGGCGTCCCGCCCGCGTTGATTCCGGACTTTCTCGCGCTCGTCGGCGACGCCGCCGACGGCTACCCGGGCATCCCGGGCATCGGCCCGGTGACCGCGGCGAGCCTTCTCAACCGGCACGGTCCGATCGAGGCCTTCGCGCCGGGAGTGCTGGGCGAGCGCCAGAAGCTCGCGCTCCTCTTCAAGGACCTGGCGACCCTCCGCAGGGACGCGAGCCTGTTCGGGAGTGTCGAAGAGCTGCGTTGGCGCGGCCCCACGAACGCCTTTCCGGCGTACGTCGAGCGGATGGCGGCTCCGAAGCTGCTCGCGCGCAGCGCGAAGGCGGCTCAGGCGTCCGGAGGCGGTGCCGGCGGTTCGCCGCGCTTGGTGGATATGTAGACGGCGGCGTCCCACGGACCGGCTGCGCCGTTTCTCGGGCTGCTCCACGATCATCAACATGTACGGCATCGGCCTCCCTTCCGGACTCGTTTATCTTAGAAGGGTCGGCTCAGTAAGTTCACCGAAGGAGGCCCTGATGCGATACGTCGATGGATATGTCCTGGCCGTTCCGAAAAAGAAGCTCGCGGCCTACCGCCGCATGGCGCAGAAGGCCTCGAAAGTGTGGGGGGATCACGGAGCGCTGGAATATCGGGAGTGTGCCGGTGACGACCTCGCTTCCAGGATGGGGGTCCCGTTCCCCCGCGCGGTCAAGGCCAAACGCTCCGAAACGGTGGTGTTCTCCTGGATCGTCTTCAAGTCCCGCGCGCATCGAAACGCCGTCAACGCGAAGGTGATGAAGGACCCGCGTCTCGCCGAGATGATGGACCCGAAGGCGATGCCTTTCGACGTGAAGCGCATGGTCTACGGCGGCTTCAAGATCATCGTCGAGCTCTGACTCTGCCGGAGGGTCGGCGCCGACCGGTGATGGGAAGAATCGGCCCATGAGCCCTCCACCCCCCGGCCCCCGGGCGACGCGCCGCGAATGGATCGGGCTCGCGGTCCTGGCGTTGCCCTGCCTGCTGTACTCGATGAACCTGACGGTCCTGAACCTGGCGCTGCCGCGGTTGAGCGAGGATCTCACTCGGGCGCCGGACGGAACTTCGCCTGCTGCGGGCGCGCGGGAACCGGAGCTGCGGAAGCGCCCTGCATGCTCAACGAGCTCCTCCGGCACCGTTCGCGAGACCGGCCCGCCATAGGATCCGTTCCATGAGAACGACGCCGGCCCGCCTTCGTTCGGAAAGGCCGGTCTCCGAGGCGACCACCGCGCCGGCATCCCGCCGGACGCTCCTCGCGCGCACGGGCTACCTGCTCGTGCCGCCGGAAACGGTCGCCAGCCCGGAGTCGAGGCTCCAGTACCGGGTGGAACGGTTGCTCGGCGAGGGCGGCTTCGGACAGGCCTACTTCGCCACGCGGCTCGGCCGCTCCCGGACCGTGCCGGCGAAGGTCTGCATCAAGGCGAGCGAGCACATCGACGGATGGCTTCGCGAGGCGTACTTCGGCCTTCTGCTCGGCGGCGATCCGCGCGCGATCCAGGTTTACGACGCGTTTCCGCTGATGCGCCCCGGCCGACCCGTCCTCTATTGCCTCGCGCTCGAGTACGCGCGGCACGGAGACCTCCGGGCCTACCTCCACCGCACGGACAAGAAGTGGCCCGAGGCCGCCGCGCGGCGCGAGATCGCGGGCATCCTCCAGGTGCTCGGAAAGCTCCACCGGGGCCAGATGCTGCATCGGGACCTGACGCCGATGAACGTGTTCGTCTGCGACGACCGGACGCTGAAGCTCGGGGATTTCGGGATCGTGCGTCACCAGGGCGACCGCCGCGGCGTTCGCGTCCGCACCCTGAACCGGCTGACGGCGCCCCTCGAAATCATCGAAGGCGCCGCCCCGAAGTGGCAGGCGCGCGACGACGTGTACCAGGTCGGGCAGCTCCTCGGAATGCTCGTGAAGGGCGATGCGCGCGCTCGCATCCGGACCGGCGAGATCCGCGGCCTGCCCTGCACCGACCACCTGAAGGAGCTGGTCTACCGGTGCCTCGGCGAGCGGCGGAAGCGCTACGAGAGCGCCGACGAGCTGATCCAGGCCCTGCGCCATCGGCCCCCGGCCCTGCAGGCCGGTGCGGTACGAACGCTCGCGGGCGTCCACCTCGCCTTCACGGGGATCCTCACGAAGCATCGGAGCGAGGCCGTCCGCGCCGCGCGGCGCGCGGGAGCCACTGTCCACGGCGCGCCTTCCGCGCGCACGACAGTCATCGTCCGGGGGAGGCCGAACCCGCTCCAGGCGGCGGGACGAGAGGGGGGCCGCAAGCTGCTGGAGATCAAGCGGCTGCGCGAGAAGGGCTATCGCATCACCCTCCTCGACGAGAAGCGTTTCTGGAAGCTCGCCGCGGCCACCCGCAAGGCAATCCGTTGAACGTCATCCTGTTCGGTGCGACCGGCATGGTCGGACAGGGAGTCCTGCGCGAGTGCCTGCTCGATCCCGGCGTCGAGCGCATCCTCGCCGTCGGCGGCGGCTCGAGCATGTTCCGGCCGGCGGCGATCGTCCCCATGCACGGCG
>JBDTXY010000262.1:0-4583 GCA_040005945.1 Acidobacteriota bacterium | reverse complement strand
CAGCGTGCGGATGTGCGAGCCGTCCACGTCGGCGTCGGTCATGATGATGATCTTGTGGTACCGGATCTTCTCGACGTCGAAGTCGGCGCTGATGCCGGCGCCCAGCGCGGTGATCAACGTGCGGATCTCGGCGGAGGCCAGCATCTTGTCCAGCCGGGCCTTCTCGACGTTCAAGATCTTGCCCCGCAGCGGCAGGATCGCCTGGCTGCGCCGGTCGCGGCCCATCTTCGCGCTGCCGCCGGCCGAGTCCCCTTCCACGATGAAGAGCTCGGAGAACGCCGGGTCCTTTTCCTGGCAGTCGGCCAGCTTTCCGGGCAGCGCTCCCGAGTCCAGCGCGCCCTTGCGCCGCACCAGTTCCCGGGCCTTGCGCGCCGCCTCGCGCGCGCGCGCGGACTCCACGATCTTCTCGACGATCTTGCGGCCGACCCGCGGGTTCTCCTCCAGATACGAGCCCAGCTTCTCGTAGACGACCTGCTGGACCCACGTCTTGACCTCCGAGGAGACCAGCTTGTCCTTGGTCTGGGATGAGAATTTCGGGTCGCGGACTTTAACCGAGATGACCGCGGTCAATCCCTCGCGGCAGTCATCACCGGAGAGCGCCGTCTCCTTCAACGCCTTGGTCGCGCCGTTCTGCTCCGCGTAGCGCTGCATCGCGCGGGTCAGCGCCGTCTTGAAGCCCTCCAGGTGCGTGCCGCCGTCGCGGTTGTTGATCGTGTTCGTGAACGTGAAGAGCGTCTCGGCGTAGCCCTCGTTCCACTGGAGGGCGACCTCGACCCGCTCCTTCTCCGCGTCGCGCTTGGGGTCGCCGGTGCCGTCGCGGATGTCCTGGAAGAAGATGACCTTGTCGTTGATGGGCTGCTTGGCCTTGTTCAGGTGCTCGACGAACGACTTGATCCCGCCCTCGTACGCGAAGTCGTGCTTCTTGTCGGTCCGCTCATCGTGGATGGAGATTTGGACGCCGGGATTCAAGAAGGAGAGCTCCCGCAGCCTCTGGGAGAGGCTGTCGAAGTGAAACTCGGCGACCGAGAAGATCTCCGGGTCCGGCCAGAAGGTGATCTTCGTGCCCGATTTCTTGGAGGTGCCCACGGCCTTGATCGGCGCGACGGGGCGGCCCCTCTCGTACGTCTGCTGCCAGACCTTGCCCTCGCGGCGCACTTCGACCTCGAGCCGCTTGGATAGCGCGTTGACCACCGACACTCCCACGCCGTGCAGGCCGCCCGAGACCTTGTACGAGTTGTCGTCGAACTTTCCGCCCGAGTGCAGGTCCGTCATGATGATCTCGAGCGTCTCGCGCTTGTGCTCCT
This sequence comes from Acidobacteriota bacterium, assembly GCA_040005945.1. GTDB lineage: Bacteria > Acidobacteriota > Thermoanaerobaculia > UBA5066 > Gp7-AA6 > DAHUXD01. The sequence goes on along the minus strand of JBDTXY010000262.1, from coordinate 3,279 downwards.
TGTGCTGCCCGACGGGGATTCCGCGGCCGTTGTCGTCGACGGTGACCGAGTTGTCGGCGTGAATCGTGATCGCGACGTGGTCGCAGTAGCCCACCTGCGCCTCGTCGATCGAGTTGTCGACGAGCTCGAAGACCATGTGATGGAGGCCGGAGAGATCATCGGTATCGCCGATGTACATCCCGGGCCGCTTGCGCACGGCCTCCAGGCCCTTGAGCAGCTTGATCGAGTCGGTGGTGTATGCGGTGCTCATCGGTTTTCGCCTAGCCGGTTTCCACGGCGCGCAACATGCCGCGCGCGGACACGGACCCTTCGCGCATCTCCCACACCGCGCTGGCCCGCCGGGCCCATCGCGCCGGCGGCGAGCTCGACGTCAGCAGGACCGACGCGGCCCGCGGGAGCGCGTCGAAAAGCTCCTCCACCCAAGCCTCCGAGAGCCCCGCGTCGAAATCGTCGGCGCCAAAGAGCGGCAGCTCGCCCGACGCCTTGGCCACCACGCTCCACTCGGCCAGCTTCGCCAGCGCGACCGTGCGCGACGCTTCGCCCGAGGAGGCCTGTTGGGACAAGGGCTTGCCTCCCCGCGTCCAAACCAGATCGTCCCGGTGCGGCCCGGCCAGGGAATATCCCCGGCGCCGCTCCAGAGGAAGCAGCCGTTGACAGGCCTGGCGCAGCGCTTCGGGAGCGTCGCCCTCGGCCGCGTATGCGACCCGGATGTCGGCGTAATTCGGCCCGGCCTGGCGCGTCAGATCCACGAACTCGCGCTCCCAGATCGCCAGGGCATCGCGCCGATGCCGCCGCACCGTGGAGCCTGCGGCGCAGAGCTCCTCGGTCCAAGCCTCCAGCTCTCCGGCGGCGGTTGCCTGCCCGCGCCGGGCGCGCGCCAGCAGGACGTTGCGCTCGCGCAGGGCCATCGCATACCGCGCGAGATCGTCGCCGGCGGAAGGCCTCCACCCCAGGACCAGCCGGTCCAGAAACCGCCGGCGCAGCGCCGGAGCGCCCGCCAACAGCTCCCGGTGCTCCGGCGCCAGGAAGACGGCCGGCGAGAGCGAGGAAATCTCGCGAAATGTGGCTGGCTTGTCTCCGCGCAGGAACTCCCGCCCGTTCTGGCGCGACCACGACACGGCGATTCGCTCTTCTCCGGCGCGCCGCTCTAGGCGGGCGCCGAGGGAAAAACTCTGGCCGTCGCGCGCCATCGACGCGGCCGCGGCCCCTCGGAAGGAGCGCTGTCCGCACACCAGGGCCACGGCCTCCAAGAGGTTGGTCTTGCCCTGCGCGTTCTCTCCCGTGATGAGCGTGACACCGGCGCCAAAGGAGACGGGGTCGGAGGAGAGATTGCGGAAGCCCTGGTTCGAAAGTTCGGAGAGCTGCAAGTGGTTCTATCCCACCTTGAAAGTCAGAGCCGCATCGGCATGACGACGTATGTGTAGCGGGAGGCTCCCTCGATGCCTCCGTCCGGCTGGCAGAGGCATTGGGTGTTCTCGTCCTTCAAGTCCAGCCTCACGCTCGGCGATTCGGCTTCTTCCAGAAAATCCAACAGGTACTGGGCGTTCAATCCGATCGACAGCGGTTCGCCCTCGAAGGTCACGTCGAGCGTCTCGCTGCCTTCCCCCAACTCCTGGCTCGCCGAGGCCACGGTCAGAAGATCTTTCTCGAAGGAAAGCTTGACGCCCCGCGAGCGCTCCGAGGAAAAAAGCGCCACCCGGCGAATGGCCGACTGGCAGGCCGTGGTCTGGACCATCGCCGAGCGATCGTTGTTCTTGGAGAGGATCTTTTCGTAGTCCGGAAAGTTCACATCCAGGAGGCGCGCGATCAACTGGCGGCTTCCGATCATGAAGAGCAGGTGGTTCTCGGAGTGGCGGATTTCCACGCGCGCGTCCGCGCCGCCGTCCATCTTGAGAATTTCCGCCAGCGCTTTTTTGGGGATCAGCACGTTGGGCAGGGTCGACTTGGGGTCTTCCTTGGGAAAGTTGATCAGGGCGAGCCGGTGCCCGTCGGTGGCCACGAGCTCGAACTCCTTGCCCTTGTCCTTGAGGAGAACGCCCATGAGCTGAAAGCGGGTCTCCTCTGCCGAAACAGCATATAAGACCTTACGGGTCAATCGTTTCCATAGATCCAAGGGAAACGAAACGCCCTTCTTAGCCTCGACTTTCGGGACTGTGGGGAAGTCTTCGGCGGGCTGCGCGACCAGCCGGAATTTCGACCTCTCGCAGGTCACGCCCAGATAGTGGTTGTCCATCAGCTTGAGCGCCACGTCGGCCTCGGGCAGGTTGCGGATCAAGTCGAAGAGTTTGCGCGCCGGGACCGTCACGCTGCCGGGACGGGTGACCTTCGCCTCGGCCTGGGACAGGAGAGTGAGATCCAAGTCCGTCGACGTAAAGCTCAAGTGACCATCGGCGGCTTTGAGCAGGATATTGGAAAGGATCGGGATCGTGTTTTTCCGCTCGACGACTCCTTGCATGAGCGTCAACTCATTCAAGAAGTCCCCCCGCCTGACGGTCAATTCCATGAGAGCAAACCACCTCCGGAAAGAGAAAAAAGTCTATCACACTTAACCGTAATTGTAGGGACGATCAAGAGTCCGAGAGGATGAAAAAACTCAATAAAAACGGGGTCAAAACGAGGGTGCCCGCTGTGGATCGCCGCGGCCGCGTTCCGCAGAAGTGCCGCTGCGACGTCGGCCGGATTCGCGTGTGGAAAAGGCTGTCGCGGAAAAAACAGCGGCGGACCTTCTTCCCTCAGCGGTAGGGCTGCAAGAAGCCGTCGATGACCCTGCGGAAATCCGCGTCGTCTTCGATCATGCGCCCGATCTTTTCGACCGAGTGCATGACGGTGGAGTGGTGCTTGTCGTTGAAGAGCCGGCCAATTTCCGGATAGGAAAGCTCCGTCAACTTTCGGCAGAGGTACATGGCCACCTGGCGGGGAAAGGCCACCGGCTTGGCATTGGACTTCGCCTTCATGTCGGATACCCGGAGCCCATAGTGCGAGGCCACAGTCTTCAGGATCTCCGACGGAACCGCCTCGTGCTCCTGGGTGCCCACGATGTCCCGGAGAGTCTCCTTGGCCAATTCGAGGGAGACAGGCCGTCCGGTCAAGGAGGAAAACGCCATAACGCGGTTCAACCGCCCTTCCAGCTCGCGGACGTTGGACTTGACGGTCCCGGCGATGAACATGGCCACGTCGTTGGGGATCTCGGTCTTCTCGGCCTCCGCCTTCTTGCGGATGATGGCCACCTTCATCTCCAGATCCGGAGGCTGGATGTCGGCGATCAAACCCCACTCGAAC
>JBDTXY010000261.1:0-4604 GCA_040005945.1 Acidobacteriota bacterium | reverse complement strand
CTCGATGGGGTCACGAAAGTGTTCTTTACCGACGAGGTCGAGACGCATGCGCTCTCGGGCGTGCATCTGGAGATCGCCCACGGCGAGTTCGTCTCGATCGCGGGCCCTTCGGGCTGCGGGAAGTCCACGCTGCTGTCGCTGCTGGGCCTCTTGGATTCGCCCACGGAGGGGAAGTACTGGTTGAACGGCAAGCCGGCGGAGTCGCTGACGCTCTCGGAGCGCGCGCGCATCCGCAACCGCGAGATCGGCTTCATCTTCCAGAGCTTCAACCTGATCGGCGACCTCTCGGTGTACGAGAACGTGGAGCTCCCGCTGACCTACCGCGGCATGCCGGCCCACGAACGCAAGAAGCGCGTGCAGGAGTCGCTCGAGAAGGTCGGGATGGCGCACCGGATGAAACACTTCCCCTCGCAGCTGTCGGGCGGCCAGCAGCAGCGCGTGGCGGTCGCGCGGGCCATCGCGGGATCCCCGCTCATCCTGCTCGCCGACGAGCCGACCGGAAACCTGGACTCGGTCAACGGCGACGCCGTGATGAACCTGCTCCAGGATCTCCACCGCGCCGGCGCCACGATCTGCATGGTCACGCACGACCCGCGCTTCGCCAAGCACGCCGGGCGCTCGATCCATCTCTTCGACGGCCGCGTCGTCGAAGAGGAGCGGGGCCAGGAACGCGTGCACTCGGAAGAGGAGCTCAAGGAAAGCGGCTATCGGGTGAGCTGATGGGCGCGCTCGTGCAGGACCTGCGCTACGCGTTTCGGACGCTCTCGAAGAGCCCTGGTTTCACGGCCGTGATCCTGCTGACGCTGGGGCTGGGCATCGGCGCCGACGTCGCGATCTTCAGCGTGGCCCGCGGGGTCCTGTTCAAGCCGCTCCCCTACCGCGACCCGGCGCGCCTCTATCGCATCGGGCACGTGCAGAAAGACTCGGCGCGCGTGGGTGCGACCTTCTCGCCCCAGGACTTCGACGACCTCGCGCAGGCGGGTTTGGGATTCGAGAGCGTCGCGTCCTGGTCCTATGCGCCCAATCTCTCCGGCGTCAACGTCACCGGCGCCGGCGAGCCGGAGCGCCTCCCCGCGGCCGAGGTCTCGGGCTCCTTCTTCCCGACACTGGGCATGCCCGCCCGCGTGGGCCGCACGCTGGGCCCCGCGGACGACCGCCCGGGCGCCAATCACGTCGCGGTCGTCAGCTCCGCGCTCTGGGAGCGTCATTTCGGATCGGATCCCGCCGCCCTGGGCCGTACCCTCGAGCTCGACGGCACCGCGTTCACGATCGTCGGCGTTCTCCCGCCCGCCTTCGATCTGCCGGCGCCCGAGGTCGATCTCTGGCTCCCGCTCTCGACGGTCGGGGACGACAGCGTCCCGCACCGCCGCGAGGTCCGCTGGCTCGACGTCGTCGGCCGCCTCCGCCCGGACGCCGCTCCGCAGCCGGCGCGCGCCGAACTCGAGGCCTTCTTCACGCGGCTGGCGGCGCAGTTTCCCGACAGCAACTCCGGTTTCGAGCATGCGCGGCTGATTCCGCTCCAGACGGCCATGACCGGCGACGCGCGCGCTCCAATCTTGGTGCTCCTGGGCGCGGTCAGCCTGGTCCTCTTGATCGCGTGCGTCAACGTCGCGAATCTCCTGCTGGCGCGCGCGGCGGGGCGCCAGCGCGAAGTCGCGATCCGCGCCGCCCTGGGAGCCTCGCGCGCGCGGCTGGTCCGGCAGCTGCTGGTCGAGAGCCTCGCGCTTTCGATTTCCGGCGGGGCGCTGGGCCTCCTGGTGGCGCGCTGGAGCATCGACGGACTCTCCGCGCTCGCGACGGGCCGCATCGCCCGCGCCGCCGAGATTCGCATGGATCCCGCCGTTCTCGGGTTCGCGCTGCTGCTCTCGCTCGCAACCGGCCTCGTATTCGGCCTGCTGCCGGCGTTGCAGGCCGCGCGCGGCAATCTGCGGCTGGCCATCGAGGGAGCCGGCGGCCGGTCGGACACGGGGTCGCGCGGCGCGGCGCGGCTGCGCCGGGTTCTGGTCCTCGGCGAAACGGCTCTGGCCGTCGCGCTGCTGTTCGGCTCCGGGCTCCTGATCCGCAGCTTCTGGCGCCTCACGCACGTGGACACGGGCATGCGGCCGGAATCCGTGCTGACGCTGTCGCTGAGCATTCCGAACCAAATCGTGGACGCGGACCGCGATGCCGCGTACCGCGACGCGATCCTCTCGCGCATCCGCACGTTGCCCGGCGTCCTCGCGGCCGGCGGAAGCAAGACGCTGCCGCTGCACGGAGGCGGCGAGGCCTACGGCGTCCAACTGGACGGCCGGCCGGAGGCCCAGCCGATCAAGCCCGAGGGGGGGACCATCATCGTGACCACCGGCTACTTCTCCGCGCTGGGAATTCCGATCGTCCACGGCCGCGACTTCACTCAGGCGGATCTCGACGCCAGCAGCCCCGTCCTCCTGGTGAATCGGGCGCTCTCCGCGCAGCTGTGGCCCGGTGAGAACCCCGTCGGCAAGGGGCTGACCTTCGGCAAGAAGATCCGGATGGAAATCATCGGCGTGGCGGGCGACGTGCGGCAGGACGGACTCGGTGTCGCCCCCCGGCCCGCGATCTACGTGCCCGTCTCGCACTTCCCCCGATCCAGCATGAAGATCTTCGTTCGCAGCAACGGCGACCCGACCGCGCTGGCGGCGGGAATCCGCAGCGCCATCCGCGGCCTGGCGCCCGATCAACCCATCTCCCGGGTCGTCGCGCTGACCGAAGTCGTCGCCGATGCGGCGGCCGGCCAGCGGCTGCTGACCGCCTTAGTCGGCGCGTTCGGCTCGATCGCGCTCTTACTCGCCGCGCTCGGGATCTACGGGGTGATCTCGTACGGCGTGGCGCAGCGGACGCGGGAGATCGGCATCCGCATGGCGCTGGGAGCCAGCCGCGCCGACGTGCGGCGGCTGGTCGTGCGCGAGGGGATGTCGCTGGCCGGAGGGGGACTCGCGCTGGGACTGCTGGCGTCCCTCGCGCTCGCGCCCGTCATGCGGAGCCTCCTGTTCCAGACGCCCACCGGAGACCCCGCGACGCTGCTGGTGGTCGCGGCGCTGCTGTCTGGGGTCGCGCTGCTCGCGTGCGCGCTCCCCGCGCGCCGCGCCGCGAGCCTGGACCCGCAAGCCGCGCTGAGGATGGACGAATGAAGATCCTCCAGGACGTTCGATACGCGCTGCGCGGATTCGCGCGCACGCCGGGCTTCACGGCGGTCGCGGTCGCGACACTCGCGCTGGGGATCGGCGCGAACACGGCGATCTTCTCCATCGTCGACGGAGTGCTGCTCCGGCCCCTGCCTTATCCGAAGCCGGAGCGCCTCGTGACGATGCCCCGCAACGTGTCGCGGCTGGAGTTGGAAGACCTGATGGCCGGGACCAGGTCCTTCGAGGGGATGGGCGGCGTTGTCATCCAGCCGCTGTCCTTGACCGGCGGCTCCGAACCGATCCAGCTCTCCGGCGGGCTCGTCGCGGGGGACTACTTCCAGGTCCTGGGCGCGCGCGCCGGGCGCGGACGGACCCTGACGGCGGCGGACGACGTCTTCGACGGCGAGCGCGTCGCCGTGATCACCCATGGCCTCTGGATGCGGCAGTGGGGAGGCGACGAAGGGATCGTCGGGCGCAAGATCACACTGGCCGGAAATCCGTACACGGTCGTGGGGGTCCTGCGGTCCGACTTCGTGATGCCCCAGAACCAGGCGGACGTCTACGTTCCCCTGCGCGTCGGATATGCGGTCGGAGCGAAGTATCGAGGCGTCCACTTCCTGCGCAGCGTCTACCGTTTGAAGCCCGGCGTCTCGCTCGCGGCCGCCCGCGCCGATCTCGACGCGGCATGCCGCCGCATGGCGGCGCTCCACCCGGACGAGAACGCCGGGACCTCCTCGGAATTGATGCCGCTGCTCGAGAGCGTGGTCGGCGACAGCCGCGGCCCGCTGCGGATCCTGTCCGGCGCCGTCGGCGTGGTGCTCCTGATCGCCTGCGCCAACCTCGCCAATCTGCTGCTCGCGCGCGGCGCGGCGCGGCGCTGCGAGATGGCGATCCGCACGGCGTTGGGAGCCAGCCGGTTCCGGCTGACGCGGCAGCTCTTAACCGAGAGCGCCCTGCTCGCGTTGATCGGCGGCGGCGTCGGCACTCTGCTCGCGGGCTGGGGCACCGCGCTGATGCTCGCGCACCTTCCCGAGGGTCTGCCCCGACTCTCCGGCGTCGGAATCGACGGGCGCGTCGCCGCGTTCACGATCCTGCTCTCGCTTCTGACCGGGATCGGCTTCGGGCTCGTCCCGGCCTGGAAGGCGTCGCGCCGCGGGTTCGCGGACGCGCTGGCCGGATCGCGCGGCGTGGCGGGCGCACAGCGGCACCGCGTCCGCCAGGGACTCGTCGTGGCCGAGATCGCCCTCGCGCTCGTTCTGCTGGTGGGCGCGGGCCTCTTGATCCACGCGCTGTGGCGCCTCCAGGCGGTCCGGCCCGGATTCGATCCCGACAACGTGCTGACGGCGCGCCTGGACCTGCCCGAGTCGCGCTATCCCGAGGTCCCGGAACAGACCGCGTTCCGGGAGCGCGTGCTGGAGGGGTTGAACTCCGTTCCGGGCGTCGAGGCCGCGATGATCAGCG
>JBDTXY010000260.1:0-4615 GCA_040005945.1 Acidobacteriota bacterium | reverse complement strand
TACGTCAAGGGCGCCAACGAGACGCTCGAAAAGCTGGACGAGGCACGCAGCAAAGAGGACTTCACCCGGCTAGGAGCCCTCGAGAAGGCGTTGTCCTTCAATCTCTCCGGCCACGTTCTGCACTCCCTGTTCTGGCAAAACCTGACTCCCAAGGGCGGCGGCCGCCCCGATGGGCCGCTCGGCGATGCGCTCAAGCGCGACTTCGGCTCCTTTGACAAGTTCCAGCGACAGCTCACCGAGACGGCGTCCTCGATCATGGGGTCGGGATGGGCCGCGCTGGTCTGGGAGCCGCTGGGCGGGCGTCTGCTCACAACGCAGATCTACGACCACCAATCCAACCTGAGCCAGGGAGGCATCCCGATTCTCGTCCTGGACGCCTGGGAGCATGCGTTCTATCTCCAGTACCAGAATCGCAAGACCGAGTTCTTCGATGCGGTTTGGAACCTCTGGGATTGGAAGTACGTCGCCGAACGGTTCCAGGCGGTCGCCCACCGCGACGTTTCGCTGGCGGGAACGGCAGAGGAGCGGTCGAAATAGACGCCGCATGGCACGAGCCCTGCAGGGCGATGCATCGAGACGGACTGTGGTCCGCCGCTCACACCGAAGTCACGGAATCCCTAACCAAACACGGAGGCAATCAATGGAAACTCGGGCGAAGAACCTGGATGCAGGGTTCGAGAAGATCGTGGAAGGACGTCAGCAAATGGAAGGGCCGGTCGCCCGGGCGATCGAGTCGAAGACCTCGAAGCTGCCGTCGGACATATGGCTCTGGGCGTCGGTCGGTTCGATGCTCGTATCGTTCGGCCTTCAACTGTCGGGAAACAAGAAAACGAAGCAGGCCAGCAATTTCATCGGCCAGTGGGCACCCACGCTCTTGATTTTCGGCGTCTACAACAAGATCGTGAAGGTGGCGGGACACGACCGGGCGACTTCCTAGGCTCGCTTCCCGCGAATTCGAGATCTCTGAGTCGAGATCGACAGAACAATCCGGACCCGGGACGAAGCGGTGCATGAGGCGCCGCCGCCCCGGGATCTGCAGCCGGAAGTGCGAGCCCACTCTCACAAGAGAGAAAGCACCGAGACGCGGCTCTCCCTCTTGACCTGAGCCAGCGTGCAGTCGCGCGGCGCCTTGTCGGGGCGCCAGCGGAGGAATCGCGTGCCGTGCCGGAACCGGCCCTGCGAGAAGTGGTCGTAGGAGATCTCGACCACCAGTCGGGTTTCCAGCGGCTCCCAGTCTCCGGAGCGCTCGGTGGACCACCGGCTCGGGCCGCCCGGCGCCTTTCCGGTGAACCCCGGTTTTTGGATCAACGCTTCCAGCTGCTTCGCCCACTCGCGGCGCTGCGCGGCCTTGATGCCCGAGCAGAACCCGACGTGATCGAGCTTGCCCCGCCCGTCGTAGAGGCCCAGCAACAGGGAGCCCACGACGCGCGCCTTCGCCGCGTATCGGAAGCCGCCCACGACGCAGTCGGCGGTCTTGACGAGCTTGATCTTCTGCATGCCGGTCCGGTCGCCGGCGCGATACTCCAGGTCGAGCCGCTTGGCGATGATCCCGTCGAGCGCGCCTCCCGCGGAGGCGAGCCATCGGCGCGCCAGCCGGAGATCCCGGGTCGCCGGCGAGAGCCGCAGGAGGCCGTCTTTGACCAGGTTTTTCTTCGCGAATCGCTCCAACAACGTACGGCGCTGCGCCAGCGGCTGAGAGATCAGAGACGATCCGGTCCCATCCACGAGCAGGTCGAACACGATGTAGAGCGCCGGGGTCTCTTCCGCGAGTTTGCGCACCCGGCTCTCGGCCGGATGGATGCGCTGGAGCAGATCGTCGAACGACAGGCCCTTGCCCACGGGAACGACGATCTCTCCGTCCAGCACGTACCGGCCCGGCGTCAGCGCGGCCACGGCCTGCGCGACTTCCGGAAAATACCGGGTCAGCGTCTGGCCGGCCTTGGATTGCAGCTCGACAGTCTTGTCGTCCCGAAAAGCGAGGCAGCGAAAGCCGTCCCACTTGGGCTCGTATTGCCACTGATCCCCTTCCGGAATCTCTCCGACCAGCAGGGCGAGCATGGGTTCCAGCGGGGGCGCGATCGGGAGCGTCATAGGAGGCTCTCCAAATGGAATCGGCCGCGCTTCTGGAGCAGCGGCGCCCAAAGATCACCCAGGCCTCGGACGCGCGCGGCGACGTTATCGATGCGGAAGTCCTCGATGCGAACGCCCTTCTCGACCTCGGTCCAGGACACCGGTGTTGAGACGCAGGCCCCGGGTTGGGGCCGGACCGAATACACCGAGGCCAGGGTGCGGCCCCAGGCGTTCTGGTTGTAGTCGACTAAGACCCGTCCCTCGGGCCGCTTCGCCTTGACGTACTGGGCCGTGATGAGCTCCGGATTGCGGGCCTCCATCACGCGCGCGAACTCCTTGGCGAACGCCCAGACCTGCTTCTGCGTGGGTCCGCGGACGATCGGCACATAGACGTGGATGCCGCGCGAGCCCGTCGTCTTGGCGACGTTGGGCATCCGCAGCGCATCCAGCGCTTCCCGAACCCGAAGGGCCGTCTCCCTCACGCGTTCGAAGTCGGCCTCCGGAACGGGGTCCAGGTCGAAGTGGAGGTAGTCCGGCCGATCCACGTCATCGCAGCGCGCGTACCAGGGGTTCAAGTCGATGCAGCCCAGGTTGATGACCCACATCAGCGAGGCCAGGTCCTGGATCATCGGGAAGTCCACGACGTTGGTGGACGCGTGCTCGATCGAACAGATCTCGATCCAATCCGGCCGCGGCGAAGGCGCTCGCTTCATGAAGAAGAACTCCCCCTCCGCGCCGTTGGGGTATCGCTTCATGACCATCGCCCGATCCCGCAGGTGCGGGAGCAGGACCGGAGCCATGTCGGCGTAGTGTTGGAGGAGATCCCGCTTGGTCAAGCCGAGCTTGGGCCAAAACGGTTTGCGCAGGTTGGTCAGGCGCACGGTTCTCTTCCCGACCGCGACCTCGAGGTCCGCGGCGTCGCGCGGCAGGTCGAGCTTGGGAACCGCCGCGGGCCGGGCCGCCTTGGACGCGGCCGGCCGGCGGGACGGATGATGATCGCGAGTGGCGGAAGGGCTCACGCGCGGCCCTGCGCGTTGCGTCGTGAAGCCGGCAATCGCGGAAGCTTGGGCGGTCGCGGGCCGCGGCGTGTCGCCCCCTCCACGCGCGCATAGACGAGCTCGCGACCCCCGCTGGCGTGCCGCAGCAGGAGACCTCCGCGGCTCATGTCGCCCCGCCCGACGAAGTCCTGCGGAAACAGCAACCGCGAGCCGAAGACTTCCAGCAAAACGTCCACGTACTTTCCGGTTGCGATGCTCCCCAGCAGGACCACCTCGGTCTCCGGCCCGACGCGTTGCGCCAGGGCCGCGGCATCGCGGAGGAACGGCCGGCGGAATCTCGCGTTGGCGGCGTCGATGTCGACCTTCGCGAATCCCCGGACGTCGGAGGCTCGCAACACCGTTTCCGGCGTTTTCAATCCGTCTCGCGGCGTGATGACGAGGGTGCCGCCCGGGAGGCCGGCGAAGCGGCGAGCGTACGTCAGCTTTCCCCGGAAGTAGAGACCCGAGAGAAAGGCGAAGACGTCGCCCAACGGAGCGCCTGGCCCTTCGCGCAGCCGGAGCGCCAGGTCGAAGCGCGCCTCATCGCGGAGGAGAATCCGGGCGCGTTTCCCCGAGCAGCTGGCCGGCGAGATCAGAAAGACGCGTGGCGGCACGGCGAAAGCCTACGCAACATACGGGCCAGAAGGGAACGGATATTGCAGCAGTGCTGGCGGAGGAAAACATATGGCCAAACCCGTTTCGAAGGCGGCGAAAAATCGAAAGGCGACGGATCCGGAACCCGAGGGCATCCTGTCCCGCATCGGCGCGCTCATCAAGGGCGACGACGGGCCGCGAGATATGGATCCGGAGGCGCCCATCAAGGCGACGGATCTCCTGACGAAGGATCACGACAAGGTGCGGGCCCTGTTCAAGCGCTACAAGGATGCGGTGGGGGCCGCCAAGGCGCAGATCGCTCAGGAAGTGTCTCGGGAGCTTACGATCCACGCCCACATCGAGGAGGAGCTGTTCTATCCCGCGCTCCAGAAGAGCAAGGAGAACGACACGGTCAAGATGGTCCGCGAGTCGTTCGAAGAGCACAAGATCGTCAAGACCCTGATCCAGGAGCTTGCGGAGACCTCGCCGCGCGATCCGCGGTTCGAAGCCAAATTCACGGTCCTTCAGGAGAACGTTGAGCATCACGCCGATGAGGAGGAGAACGACCTCTTCCCCGACGCGGAACGCGATCTGGGAGACGATCGCCTTTTCGCGCTCGGAAGCCAGATGAGGGACCGCAAGGACGAGCTCATGGAGCAGTTGGAGGGTCGTCGCAAGCCCTCGCGCTCCGGCTCGCCCAAGAACGCATCTCGCCCGTCCGGAAGGAGCGCCGGAAAAAGTTCGCCATCCCGGCCACGCGCGTAACTTCGAGGGTTCGGAGTGGGAGGAAGCGATCTCGCTTCCTCCGTTTTTTAGGTCAGATTTCGAAAAACGGGCCTTCGCCCCGCCGTCAGGGAGTCGCGGGGGTCGGCGTCACATCGACCGTCGTCGTGGTGGTCGTCGTCGACGTCGAA
>JBDTXY010000259.1:0-4629 GCA_040005945.1 Acidobacteriota bacterium | reverse complement strand
CGTCGATTCCCTCGACGATGTCGCTGCCATTTCTCTTATTTTAAAGGATCTACGGCCCGATGTCCCAACTCTAAACACGACGTCCCCCGCGACGGCCGCCTCCGACCAAGAGTCCCTTCCTCGCCTGCTCGTTCCGCGCCTCCGAACGCTCCCACGGCTACGGCGCGGCGCCTCTTGATCGCCGGCGCGCTGCTCGGCGTCTTCGTGACGTTTTTCGTGGCCCTTGGAATCCAGAGCCACGCACTAACTCTGGGCTGGATCCTGTGGGCTGGGCTCTTCCTGGCGGGCGCGTGGACGAGTCGCAAGCCCGGCGGGTCAGGGCCGTCTCCGCCGCTGTGTTGCTCGCGGTGGCGCGGTTGCCGGTCGCGGTTCGCCTCCTGCAGATGCGGCCGGAACGGATTCACGGAGACGAGTTTCAGCCGGCATACTTCTCCGCGACCTACGATTTCGTCCACACCAACTTCTTCGACTACATGACATGCCCGCGCGCGAAGACCTGAACGCGCAGTTTCCGAAGCCCTATTTCGCGCTCCAGCGGGTCTTCTTCGAAGCTTTCGGGGCCGGGCTCCTCCAGCTCCGGCTGTCGACGCGGATCTATGTTCTTCGCCCCGGCGCTGCACCTCGAGACGTGGGCCATCATCATCGCGAGCAGCACCGCCATCTTCCTCGTCTTCTTTCCTGGGCCCGCGCTGCGGGACTGCTGCCGCGCCGCGCTGGCGAACCCGCCTGGCCCATCGGGCCGGCTGATGGATCGCATCGCCGAGGCGATCGAGCCCATCGATGTCATCGGCCTCTCCGAGGAGAGCCGGCGCAATTGGTACCCGGTCGAAGGGAACGATCTGCGCCGAAGCGCCCAAAAGCTCGCGGCCTCGCCGGCGGAGATCGAAGAGCTGCTGCGCCGGATGACGGCCGGCCCAGGTCGTGCGGCTACGGCCGCGTCAGCTTCCGGTAAGTCCGCAGGTGTCGCAGCGCGGCGGCGGCCTGGCCCAGCCGCTCCGCCACCGAGGCCGCGTTGAAGTGCGCGTCGGCGTTCTCGGGATCGATCGCGACCGCTCGTTCATAGGCCTCGAGCGCTTGCTCGGGCCGGCCCAGATCCTCCAGCGCCACGCCGAGGTTGAACGCGGCGGTTGGATCGTCGGGGCGAGACGCCAGGGCCCGGCGGTAGTGAGGCAGCGCGCCCTTGGGATCCCCCGACTCGTGTTGGATCCGTCCCAGGTTCACATGGGCGTCGGCGTGATCGGGCTGGAGCTCCAACACGCGCTCGTAGGCTTCCCGCGCCTGCCCGGGCGAGCCCGGCTCCAGCTCGCAGGCCCAGGCGAACCAGTCGTCGGCCGAAAAATCGGGCACCGCTTCCCGCGCTTGGCGGAAAGCGCGGCGCACCAGCGGCGCGACCTTACGGGCCAGATCCGCCACGCCGAAGTCGAAGAGGATCTGGCCCGATTCGGGCTGCCAGCGGCGCGCGCCGTCCTCGACCACGATGCGGCTGCCCTCCACCGCGATCCGGACCGCGGTCAGCGGCTTGCCGTCCGGCAGCTGCTCGCGCAGGCGCTGCAGCGCGCGGCGGATCCGGCGGGGCGCCACCCGCGCGGCCGTGAGCCCTCGCGCGGTTCGGAGAAAGACCAGATCCTGAAACGAGAAGAGCAGCTGGCGGCGCGGACCTCGCTCGGGAGCCAGGAATCCGGCCCGAACGTACCCGCGGAGCTCTCCCTCGGACAATCCGAGGAGTTTTCCGACTTCTTTGGTGGAGTAGCCCTTCACGGCGGGAAGCTTTCAGCGTCAGCGTTCAGCTGTCAGCCGAGAACGATACAGGAGAGATGGTCCGGCGCGAAACTGATCGCTGACCGCTGAGAGCTATCTCTTGGCCTCGGTCCGCATCTGGGCGACGCGGCCCGGCGCGCGCTTGGCCGGCTTTCGCGCGGGCGCTTCCTCGGCGGCTGAGGCGGTCTTGGCGGCGGCGGTCTTGCGCGCCGCCTCCGGCTTCTTGGCGAGGCTCGCCTTGAGCGCCTCCATCAGGTCGATGATCTGTCCGCCGCCGGCCTGGGGGGGAAGGATCGAGATGTCCTGGCCCTCGACCTTCTTCTGGATGAGCCCGAGGACACGCTTCTTCACGTCGTCCTCGTAGGTCTCCGGCGCAAACGCGTTGGTGGCGCGTTGCTCGACCAAGAGCTTCGCCAGGTCCAGCTCCTTGGGGCTGACGTCGGCGGTCTCGATGGGAACCTCGGAAATGGGCCGCACTTCGTCGGCATACAGGAGCTGCTGCATGACGACACCGCCGTCGACCGGCCGCAGCATCACCAGGTATTGCTTGCCACGCGCGGCGTACCGCGCCAGCGCCACCCGCCCGGTCTCCTGCATGACCTTGGACAGCAACGCGTAGGCCTTGGCGCCGCCCTTGTCCGGGCCGACGTAGTAGGCGCGGTCGAAGTAGACCGGATCGACCTTCGCGATCGGAACGAACTCGACCACCTCGATGGACTGGGTGGACTGCTCCTCGAGGGCCTTCAACTCCTCGTTGGTGAAGGTCACGTAGTGGTCCTTGGAAAACTCGTATCCCTTGACCATCTCGTCGCGCGGAACGATCTCGCCGTCCTTGGTGCAGATGTATTGCTGCTTGAGGCGCGAGGCATCCTTGCCATGAAGCAGATTGAAGGAGATCGCGGCCGACGCGTTGGACGCCGCGTAGAGCTTCACCGGGATCGAGACCAGCCCGAAAGAGATCGTTCCAGAGGCTATCGGCCTTGCGCTCATAGGTTTAGGACCGACAAATGTAACATGGGCCCCGGAGCCTCCAGACGTGCCGCTCGAAAAATACCGGGAAAAGCGCTCGGCCGATTCGACCCCGGAGCCTTTCGGTCGGGGGGGTGAAAATCGCCCGCATCTCTTCGTGGTTCAGAAACATGCGGCTCGGCGGCTCCACTACGACTTCCGGCTGGAGTGGGGCGGCGTCCTGAAGTCCTGGGCCGTGCCGCAGGGCCCGTCCCCGGACCCCTCCGAAAAGCGCCTGGCCGTCGAGGTCGAAGACCACCCCGTCGAGTACGCCGACTTCGAGGGCGTGATCCCGGAGGGCAACTACGGCGCCGGCCAGGTGATCGTGTGGGATCAGGGGCGCTGGACCCCGCTGGCGGATCTGGAAGCGGGGATGCGCAGCGGCAAGCTCCTCTTCGAGCTCCACGGCTACAAGCTGAGGGGCAAGTGGACGCTGGTGCGCATGAAGTCGAAGTCACGCGGCGCAAACGCCGCGGGCAAAAGGAAGTCGAAGGGCGACTTAAGCAAGGAGTGGCTCTTGATCAAGGAGCGGGACGGGTGGGTGCGCAAGGGCGCCGAGGCCGAGTACCCGCCCGAGTCCATCTTCTCCGGATTGACCCTGGAGGAGCTGGCCTCCGGCGCCAGCCGCGCCGCGCAGGTCCGCGCGGAGCTCCAACGGCTCCACGCACCGCGCCGGCGGGTGGCGATCGCCGACCTGGAGTTGATGCTGGCGGAATCCCGCGCGGAAGCGTTCACCCGCCCCGGCTGGATCTGGGAGCTCAAGTACGACGGATTTCGGCTGCTGGCCGGGCGCGAGGGCGGCCGCGCGCACCTGCGCTACCGACACGGGATGGATTCCACGGCGACGTTTCCCGAGATCGCTCGCGCGATCGCCGCCCTGCCGTGCGAGCAGCTGCTGCTGGATGGCGAGGTCGTCGTCTTAGACGAGGCCACGCGGCCGCGGTTCGGCCTGCTCCAGAAGCGCGCGCTGCTCCAGCGGCGCAGCGACATCGAGCGAGCCTCCGTGGAGCTGCCGGCGACGCTGTTCGCCTTCGACCTGCTCGCCTTTGAAGACTTCGACCTGCGCCCGCTCCCGCTGACGGAGCGCAAGGCGCTGTTGCGGCAACTGCTGCCCGGCGCGGGGCCCGTGCGCATGGCCGATCGCATCGCCGAGCGCGGCGCGGATCTGCTCGCGGCGGCCGCCGAGCTCAAGCTGGAGGGAGTCGTCGGAAAGAAGGCGAGCTCCGCGTACCGGGGCGGCCGCTCTGCCGACTGGATCAAGGTCCGCGTCGATCGCGCCGGCGACTTCGCGGTCGTGGGCTACACCAAGCCCGAAGGCGCGCGGACCGGCTTCGGGGCGTTGCACGTGGCGTACTGGGAGTCAGACGGCCTGGTCTACGGGGGCCGGGTCGGGACCGGCTTCACCGAGAAGCAGCTGCAGGCGATTCACGCGCGCCTGCAGGCGAAGATCCGCCCGAAACCGGCTTGCACCGGTCCGCTTCCGGCGGGCCGGGGCCACGTCTGGGTCGAGCCCGAATTGATCGTGGAAGTCCGTTTCAAGGAATGGACCGAGGAGGTGCTCCTGCGCCAGCCCGCGTTTCTGCGCCTGCGCGACGACAAGCCGATCGCGGAGTGCGCGCGCGAGTCGCATGCGTCGGAAGCGGCCGAGCCGGTCGCCGCGCCGCCCCAGAAATCTTCCGAGAAACGATTGGTGCCCTTCTCCAACCTCGAAAAGATCTTCTGGCCCGAGGACGGTTACACGAAAGGCGACCTGATCGAGTACTACCGCGCGATCTCGCCGTGGCTGCTGCCCTACCTGCGCGACCGCCCGATCGTCATGACCCGCTTCCCCGACGGCATCGCCGGCAAGTCCTTCTTCCAGAA
>JBDTXY010000258.1:0-4638 GCA_040005945.1 Acidobacteriota bacterium | reverse complement strand
CCGCGGGAGCGTCCGTAGAGCGCGGCTCCGAGGCCGATGCCCGCCAGCGCCACCGCCAGGATGAGGCCGAACGTGTAGGTCGAGCCGCCCAATAGCGGCGCGAGCATGCGGTACCAGACCAACTCCATGAGCGTGAAGGCAAAGCCAACCACGCAGGCGGCGGCGAGCACGAACCGCCGCGGCGCGGGCGCGGAAGCCTCCGGGCGCGGGGGCGCGTTGCTGGCCCCGTGGGCGGCGTCCGGCTCCGAGTCGCGGATCACGAGCCTCTTGCCGAGCAGGACCGCGGACAGACCGATCAGCGCGTTGAAGACACAGGCGAGCCAGAGCGTTTCGCGGGTGCCGATGGCTTCCAGGAGCCAGAACGTCGCCAGGGACGTTCCGAACACGGCGCCGATCGTGTTGGCCCCGTACAGGATCCCCAGATGGCGCCGTTCCGGATCCGCGTCGGTCTCGACGGCGCGGGTCGCGGCCGGAAGGGTTCCTCCCATGAGGAAGGTTGGCACGAGCAGGACGAGGGCGGAGAGCACCAATCGCGCGACCGCGCCCCCGACGGAACCGAGCACGAACGAGCCGCCCAGGGCCAGATAGATCCTGCGCACCAGCCACAAGAGTCCGGGAGTCAGCGCGGCCGAGCAGGCGATGAGCAGCTCCAGGCATCCGTAGTAGAAGAGCGGCCTCGGCGTGGCGTCCGCCCGCTTTCCCAGGACGCGGCCGCCCAGCCCCAGACCCCCCAGGAAGATGGCCACGACGGCGGCCGAGGCCGCGGTCGAGAACCCGAACACGAGGCGCAGCTCCCGCATCCAGGCGATCTGATAGACGAGGGACGAAAGACCCGAGCCGAGCAGCAGAGCCGCGACGGGGAAGAGGCGGGACTTCAGCGGCGGCACGCGGACATTATGCGGTCAGCCGGGGAATCTTGGGCGTTGGCGCCCGGAACTTGGCTGCGCTCCTTAACACCGGGCTCCCAACTGCGTACAATCCATGGAGTGAAAGCATCCGGAAGCGTTCTGGACGGCCAGATCCTTGGCCGGCTGGATCGCTGGCGGAAGGCGCGCGCGGTCTTCGTCCGACCCGACGGGGTCGAAGCCGAGCGCGCCTGCGCCACCGCGTACGGGAGAAGCTGGGTGCGAGCGCCGATGTACGGCCGCGCGCGCCGCCTCTTGGTCGAGCGGACTCCGGAATCGTTTCTCGAGGATCTGGAAAAAGCCCTCGGGCCTCTGGCCGATCGCGTCCGCGTGGCGCCGGAGGACATGCGGCAGACGAAGTGGGACGCGATGAGCCGTCTGACTCTCCTGCCGCGAGCCCGCCGGGAAGTCCAGGCGCTCTGGCTGGCCGACGAGCTGACGACCGGCGAGTTCTTCGTGGAGTTCCAGCCGCTCTTCGACCTGACGACCGGCGAGGCCCTGGGGTACGAGGGATTGTTGCGCGGGCAAGGCCGCGACGGTCAGACCAAGCTCGCCGCCGAGATCTTTCCCGCCGCCGAATCGCTCCAGCTCGAGCGCACCTTCGAACGCTTCTCGTGGACCTGCGTGCTGGAGGCGGCCAGCCGTTTGCCGGAGGGCCTTCTCTTTCTCAACGTGAACCCCCGATTGATCGATCGCTCCGAGCACGCCTTAGCCGGCCTCGGGGAAGAGAGCGAACGACGGGGAGTGTCCTTCTCGCGGCTCGTGCTCGATCTGGTCGAGATCGAGACGCTGCCCGGTGCCGCCGAGCTTTCGACGGCGCTGACGGTGCCGCGCGATCTCGGCGCGGTGATCGCGTTGGACGACATCACGTCCGGCTACGGCACGCTGCAGTTCTGCCACGCGCTCCAACCCGAATGGATCAAGGTGGACAGCGAGGTCACGCACGGCATCGCGCAGGATCCTCGCCGGCGGGCGATCCTCAAGTTCCTGTCCGACTTGGCCCGCGAATTCTCCTCGGGGCTCATCGCGGAGGGGATCGAGAGGGCCGAGGACCTGGACGTCTGCGCGGCGGAAGGCGTGCGCGCGGCCCAGGGCTACTTCCTGGCGCGGCCGGCCGTCGACCCGCCGCCGGCCTCCCCGGAATTCAGCGCCTGGCTCGCCGCGCGTCCCCGGGGCCTGCGGTCGGCGTGAGCCGAAAACCCGTCACCGCTTCAGCCGACGCGTCCGCGGCGCTACCGAGCGTGCGTTTGGACGTGTGGCTGGACGTCGCGTGCGTCTTTCCGACGCGTTCCCAGGCCAAGGCCGCGTGCGAGGGCGGAAAGGTCGACTTGAACGGCGCCAGCGCCAAGCCGCATCGCGAGATCCGGCCGGGCGACCGCGTCGGCCTCTCCGGCCGCGACGGCTCGCGGCGGGAGCTGATCGTGCGGGGCCTGGCACAGCACTCGCTCCCCAAGGCCCAGGCGCGCAAGCTCTATGAAGACGTGACCCCGGCGCCGCCGCCGGAGGTCGCGGAGGCCCGTCGGCTGGATCGCATGCTCGCCCCTCGGGAGGACCGCGGCCGGCCGGAAAAGCGTGAACGCCGCGAGCGCCGCCGGCTCAAGGGCTGGTGAACTTGCAGGCTGCTGAAAGAGGATGTGGGGTGGCGTTACGAGCGCCCACGCCGCCGTAACCCGAAGGGTGGACGGCACTTTGCCGGCACCCGCTTGAACGGTGCAGGACAAACGATTCGCATGGTCGGGAATCGGACGCCGGATGCAAAGTGCAGGACACGACATCCGCATCCATCTTTCAGCAGCCTGCACTAGACTCTTCCGATGGACTTCGATCTCCTCTGCCCCTGCTGCAACGCGCGGCTCAAGATCGACACCGAGTTGAAGGCGGTCGTCGCGCACGAGGCGCCGAAGACTCCCCGTAAGTTCGGCTCGGTGGACGACGCGCTGGGGGCCCTGAAGGGCGCCGACGAAGAGCGCGAGAAGAAGTTCGCCGCCTCGGTCGAGGCCGAAAAATCCAAGAAGGACGTCTTGAACCGGAAGTTCCAGGAGCTCTTCGAGAAGACCAAGGGCGACACGTCGAAGCCGGTTCGCGATATCGATTTGGATTAGTTTTCAGTTGACAGTTTTCAGTCATCAGTTCTGAACCGACAACTGACAACTGACAACTGACAACTGACAACTGACAACTGACGACTGACAACTGACGACTGACAACTGACGACTACTTCTGGTACGCCATCTCCCTGAGCAGCGCGATCCGCTTGGCGATGGGCGGGTGCGTCGAGAACAGGTTCGCGAAGAACCCCTCCCGGTCGTTCAGCGAGCGGCCGCGCGGGTCGGCGATGCAGAGATGGGCAATTCCCTGCTTGATGGACGGGGTCGGATCCACGGCGTTCTCGATCTTTTCCAGCGCGGAGGCCAGGCTCAACGGGTTGCGCGTCAACTCCGCGCCGGAAGCGTCGGCGAGATACTCGCGCTGGCGGGACACGGCCAGCGAGACGATCTGGGCGATGATCGGGGCGAGGATGATCGAGACGACCCAGAGAACCACGAAGAGGATCCCCAGGCCTCCTCCGCCCTGACGGTTTCGGGATCGGCCGCCCCAGGAAAGCCCGCGGCGGCTCCAATCCGACAGCAGGAGAATCGCTCCGGCCAGAGCCGCCACGACGGTCATCAGCCGCACGTCGTAGTTCTTGACGTGAGACAGCTCGTGGGCCACGACGGCCTGGAGCTCGGCGCGGTCCAGCTTGTCGAGAAGCCCGCGGGTCACCGCGATCGAGGCGTGCTCCGGGCCGGTGCCGGTCGCGAACGCGTTGGGATCGGCGTCGGGAATGACGTAGACGGCGGGCTTGGGAATGCCTCCCGCGATGGCGATCTCCTCCACGACGTTGTCGAGCACGCGCTGCTGCGGGTCCGAGAGGTCCAAAGGCGCCGCGTCCGCCGACTCCAGCACGGCCCGATCCCCGCCGTGGAGGGACCAGAACGCCGAGAATCCTCCCACGCACAGCGCGCCCAGCGTCGCGATGGGGATACCCGGCGTGACTCCGGCCCCGTACAGCGCGCCGTCGGCACCCAGGCCCAGGATCAGCAGCAGGAGAACGAACCCGGCGATGAACAGACGGGTGTTGGCCAGGTTGCGTCGCTGCTGGTCGTAGAGGTTCAGTGGCATGAGACGCCGCCCGGAAACCCTCGTCGCTGCGCTCCTTGGGACGACAAGGAAGGCGTTACTGCGGCCGAATGTTCAGGTCCACCTTGGGGACGGCGCGTTCCGTCTCGTCCTGGATCTGGAACAACTCGACCGGCTGGAACTTGAACGCCTGAGCGATCAGGTTGTCCGGAAAGACCTGCTGGGACGTGTTAAACCGCGTGGCGATGTCGTTGTAGAACTGGCGCGCGAAGCCGATCCGATTCTCCGTGGAGGAGAGCTCCTCCATCAGGGTCTTGACGCTCTCGTTGGCCTTCAGGGTCGGGTAGTTCTCCGCCAACGCGAAGAGCCGCGACAGCGTCTGCGTCAGCGCGTTTTCCTTCTCCGCGGCGTCCGCGACCCCTCGGGCGGACACCGCGCTGTTGCGGGCGGCGATGACCTTCTCGAGCGTGTCCTGCTCGAACTGCATCTCGCCCTTGACCGCGGCGATCAAGTTGGGGATCAAGTCGTGGCGGCGTTTCAACTGGACGTCGATCTGCTTCCAGCCGTTGGCGACCTGGTTGCGGAGCGAGATGAGGTTGTTGTAGCGCCAGAT
>JBDTXY010000257.1:0-4654 GCA_040005945.1 Acidobacteriota bacterium | reverse complement strand
GCGAAACCCTTTCGATGCCATCGGATGAGCGTGTCCGGTTTCACGACCGTCAGGAGGCGGCGCCACTCGATCAGTCTCGACAGCGCCACGAGCGCAATCCGCGTCGCATCGTCGGCGCGGCGAGGCTTCACCTGGCGCTCCACGTACAAGGCCAGCTGCTTCCTCAGGAACAGATTCTCGGCTGCGAGGCGCGTATGCGATCGTACCGCCGCGGAGAGCACCCGCAGGACATCACAGGCGAGGCGCAGGACGGTTCGGACCGCGGCGCGGGAGCGGACTGGGCCATGGTCGCAGGATCGTACGCGATCCACCACACAACAGCTACTCCTTCACACGCGCGGGCGGTTCATCTGATCGGATCGCCACGGTGCGATAGATTCCCCAGAATTTGGGGCCGCTGGAGTTTTTTGCGGAGCACACGTGTCGAGCCCGACCTTCACGATCGTCCAGGAGTACGCCGGGCCGTCGGCGACGCTGTATCACGTGGATCTGTACCGGCTGGAAGGCCCCGAGATCGACGACCTGGGCCTCGAAGACCTCGTCTCGGGCGACGGCATCGTCGCGATCGAATGGGCCGAACGGTGGAAGGGCCGACCGGACGACGTCATCGAGGTGTGGCTCGAGGACCTTGGCGAGGATCGACGGTCGATCGACATTACCACGCGCCGCGCGGCGTCGGCGTGACCCTGCGCGACGAGAGGCCCCGGTGCGTGGCCCTGGGCACCGAGGTCAGTCCAGGTACTTGATGAACACCACTTCGTTCCGGGCCTCGTTGTAGATGAGCTCGTCCACGAGCGCACGGGTCATCACGAGGCCGAGGCCGCCGGGACGGATGCCCTGTTCTTCGCGCACGATCGCGTGGGCGATCGGATCGTCCGGGCGGTTGCTGATCGCCGCGTGCGGGAGGTTGGCGATGTTGAAGCCCTTGCCCGGATCGAGAATCCGGTACAAGAGCATGCGACGCGCCCGGATGCACGAAATCCGCACGGTGCGGTTCGGGTCGAGCTGGCCTCCCCATTCAATCGCATTGCAGAGCAGCTCGCGAAACGCCTGCGCGACGGACTCGCGGATCTCAGGCGGCAGGCCGGTCTCGAGCTGCATGATGAACGCGTGCAGCCGATCGGCCATCTGGATCACGCACGGGGCGACGATCTCCACCCACTCCGGTCGAGCCGAGATGACCTCGATGGGGAGGGTCTCGTTGCTCGAGGCAGCGAGCGCCTCGCCCACGACCTCCACGATCGCGGCGGGGGACACCGGCTTGGTGACGTAGCGGTAGGCCTGCGCGCGGATGGCCGCCAGCAGAGTCTCCGGCGTGTCGTCAGCCGTGATCACGACGACGAGGGGCTGCTGATCGCCTTGGCGAACCCGCGCCAGCAGATCGAGGCCGGTCATGCCCGGAAGACCCATGTCCAGCAGCATGAGGCGCACGTCCTCCCCAGCGAGGTGGGCCAGTGCGGCAGGGCCGTCGCCCGCCTGGAGGACCGTGTGGCCGTTGCGTTCGAGCAACGAACTGACCGCGTGGCGCAGCGCGCGATCGTCATCGACGACGAGAATGCGGGCACTGGAGGCTGGCGTCATAGATCCCTCCGGGAGGCCCAAGGATGCGCCTTATTTGCTGGTCCGACAAGAGGAAGCGGATGTCATACTGGGCAGCGCTCAGGGGGAGGGGCAGACGTGAACCCGTCGGATGACCGGCTTCCGGGCACGGGAATGCCGTCGCAGCAGTGGATCCTGGTGTCGGAGACCGCCCGCGCCCTCGCGGAGTCGGCCACGCTGGCGGACGCCGCGCCACGGATGCTGAAGGCCATCTGCGAAACGCTCGGGTGGGAGTTCGGCGCGCTCTGGCGGATCAATCCCCTGGCCGGACTCCTGCAGAGCGCCGGCACCTGGCGCTCGCCTTCCAACCCGATCGGCGAATTCGAAGCGATTACGGCTGCGGAGGAGTTCAGGCCCGGCATCGGGCTGCCCGGGCGGGTCTGGAGCATGGCGGAGCCGGCCTGGATCCCCGACGTCGTTCACGACCCCAACTTCCCACGAGCGGCGGCGGCCGCGCGAGCGGGCCTGCATGGCGCGTTCGGCTTTCCGATTCGGCGCGGCAGCACGGTGCTGGCGGTGATGGAGTTCTTCGCCCGCGAGGTGCGCCAGCCGGACACGGATCTGCTTGCGATGCTGGGCGCCGTCGGCAGCCAGATTGGCCTGTTCGTCGACCGCAAGCGCGCCGAAGAGGAGCTCGACCGGTTCTTCGCCATCTCGCTCGATCTCCAATGCATCGCGACCTTCGACGGCTACTTCACGCGCGTCAATCCCGCCTGGGAGCGCACGCTCGGCTACACGAGCGAGGAGATGGTGGCCCGCCCGTTCCTCGATTTCGTCCATCCCGAGGACCGCGAGGCCACGATCGCCGCAATGTCGACGCTGACCACCGGCGTCCGCGTGAGAGACTTCGAGAACCGCTACCGGGCGCGGGACGGCTCCTACGTCTGGCTGCTCTGGAATGCGGCGTCGCTGCCGGAGCTGGGATCGATCTACGCGGATGCCCGCGACATTACCGAGCGCAAGCGCACCGAGGATGCGCTGAAGCGGCACGGCCAGGATCTGGAAGTGGCCAGGCGCGAGCAGGAGACCAACGCCGAACGACTGGGGCAACTCGTGCGCGAGCTCGAGCTGGCCAAGGTCGTCGCTGAGGAAGCAACCGCCGCGAAGGGAGAATTCCTGGCGCACATGAGCCATGAAATCCGCACGCCGATGACCGGCATCATCGGCATGACGGAACTGGCGCTCCGGACGAGGCTGACCGCCCGGCAGCGCGACTATCTGCGATCGGTGCAACAGTCGGCCGAAGCGTTGCTCACCCTGATCAACGACATTCTCGACTTCTCCAAAATCGAGGCGCGGCGCCTGTCGCTCGAGCGCGTGACTTTTGATCTGCGCGACACCGTGGAGGAGGCGGTCCGCCTGCTGGCCCCGCGCGCGCACGAGAAAGGCCTCGAACTGGCGTGCCACATCCAGCCGGACGTGCCCGGGAGCGTCGTCGGCGATCCGGGGCGCCTTCGCCAGGTCCTCGTGAATCTGGTCGGCAACGCCATCAAATTCACCCAGCGGGGCGAGGTCGTCGTGACGGTCGCCGTCCAGAACGCCCAGGAGGCGCAGGCGGCCGACGCCGCCCTGCACTTCACCGTGTCCGACACCGGCATCGGCATCCCCGCCGACAAGCAGTGGCAGGTCTTCGGCGCCTTCGTGCAGGCCGACGCGTCGACGACCCGCCGGTATGGCGGCAGCGGGCTCGGCCTGACGATTTCGGCGCAACTGGTGGAGTTGATGGGCGGCCGCATCTGGCTGGAGAGCGAGGCGGGCCGCGGCAGCCGATTCCACTTCGTGGCGCGAGTCGGCGTGCAGCCGCCGGAGCCCGAACCGGGCATGGCAGCGGACCTGCGGAATCTTCGCGTGTTGATCGTGGACGATCTCCCGGTCAACCGGCAGATCCTCGAAGAGATGGTCGCCAGCTGGCGGATGACGCCCATGGCGGTCGCCGGCGCGGTCGAGGCGCTCGAGGCGCTCCGCGGCGCGGCCGATCCATTCGGCCTCGTCCTGACCGACGCGATGATGCCGGATCACGATGGGTTCGAGCTGGTTCGGGAGATTCGGAAGGACGCGCTTCTCTCCCATCTCAAAGTGATCATGTTGACCTCCGCGGGGCTCGACGCCGCTCCACGCGGCCGCCTGGCGATCGACCGCGTGCTCACCAAACCGGTCAAGCACTCCGAACTGCTCGAGGCGATACAGGCCGTGATGCGCCCGCCGGTGGGGCCACTGGAGGGACGATCAAAGGGGGTTCCGCCCCCCCGCCGGTCCGGCACGCCGAGACGGCGGCGGCGAATCCTGGTGGCGGAGGACAATCCGATCAACCAGAAGGTGGTCCTGTCCCTGTTGAAACAGGAAGGCCACTCGGTCACGCTGGCGAAGAACGGACAGGAGGCCGTCGCGGCGGCGGCCGGCGGGGTCTTCGATCTGATTCTCATGGACGTGCAGATGCCGCTCATGAGCGGACTGGAAGCGACCGCCGCGATCCGGACCCGCGAGGCGGCGATCTCCGGACGGCACGTGCCCATCATGGCGATGACCGCCCATGCCATGGCGAGCGATCGGGAGGCCTGCCTGCAGGCCGGCATGGACGGCTACGTGTCGAAGCCGATCCGGCTCGAGGAGCTGCTCGCGGCCGTCCACAGCATTGACGGGGCATCCGCGCCGCCCGCGCCGGGGCCTCGACGGACACGCTCCGCCGCGACCTCCGCCCTCGTGGCCAACTTCGGCGGCGACCCGACGCTGCTCGGTGAGGTGATCGAGATGGTGCTGGCCGATTCGCCCGCGACCGAGCGGGAGATCCAACGGGCGGTGGCGGTCGGCGATATCGGCGCCGTCGCCGCGGCGGCACACGCGCTGAAAGGCACGGTCGGCCTGTTCGTCAAGGCGGGCGCCTACGAAGCGGCCGCCGAGCTCGAGGGGGCTGCGCGCCACGGGGAGGCCGGGCAATTCGCACTCGCGTCGGCGCGGCTGGCGAAAGAGATGACGTCACTGCGCCGGTACTTGAAGACCCTGCTCAAGGAGTTGCGCGGGCACGCTGGAGGTTAGAGGCTGGAGGTTGGAGAGAGGC
>JBDTXY010000256.1:0-4662 GCA_040005945.1 Acidobacteriota bacterium | reverse complement strand
GCGTCCGTGTCGTGGACGTACACGTAGAGAAAGGCGGTCATCGGCTTGCGCTCTCCGGCGTCGCTGATCATGACCATCGAGTCTCCGATCCTGACCTCCGAGGGACGGTCTTTTGCATCGTGGGTCACGATCCGTGGAGTCACGGTATGCCAGCCGTCTCGGGCGAGCGTGAGGGTCAGGCTTTTCACCTGTCGCCTCCCAGGCGCCGGCGCGCCCTGTCCTTGCGCAAGTAGTAGATCGGGAACCAAACCATGAGCCCCAAAAGAAAGGCCACGAAAGCGCCGGCGATCCACCACGGCGGGCCGTTGAAGTCCGGAATCATGATTGTCGAACGCCGCCTGACCGCACGCTCTTCACCAACGGCCGAGCTCCATCAGGAGACGCCGGACGATGAGCCCGAGGGACAGGAACGCGATGATCAGGAACATGAAGTAGCGGCTCCAGAAGTTCGAGCCCGCGAGGAGGAATTGCGCCGACGTGCTGCCCGCCGCTGCCGCCCGGGCGATGCTCTCGCGCTCGTGGGAGACGACCGCCGTGCACGCCGAGAACAGAGCAATGATCGCGACGAAGGCAATGACGGCAATGACCTTCGACCGCTTCGGGACTTCCTGCATGAGCGCGTCAGTCTCGCGCCACACGGGGCGGAGCCAGATCCGGTCGCAGTCGGTCTCCAACCCACTGGAAGAACGCGTTGAACAGGATGAACCAGAACCCGAGGCCAAGGACGAGCTCGACGACAAAAGCGCCCGGGCCGTCGAGGCTGAGCCGCGGCGCGGCCGTCAGAAATGGCGTACAGACGAATCTCAAGAACCAGAGAGACGGCCGGGCGAGGGCCGCGAAGGAGTGGAGGTACGCGACCGGAGCCGCTTGTTGCCAGGTCGACCAGAATCCGGCGGCTGCCATCCCGAACGACGCAAGAGCCGCGCTCGAGCGGATCAACCACCGGGAAGCGGACGATCTCGGTTGGGCCATCGGGTCGCTGACAATCCTACGCTCGCGCGGCCCAAACTTCGAGACAGGGAGGCAGTCCGAGAATGCTGTCCCGACGGCAAGACGTGGACACGTCGAATGATCAGGATGTGCGGATCTTGGCTGAGGCGCCTCGTCTTTTCGCTACTTGCGGTCAGTGCTGCTCTTCCCCTTTGCGCCCAAGGCGGCGGTTGGATCAGCCGAGGTCCGGCTGGAAGTACGGTTCGCAACATCGCCGTCGATCCCTCAAACTTCGCGAAGCTCTTCGCGGCGACCGATCTGGATGCAGAGCAGCATCCGACCCCTCTCGATCGCTGTCATCCCCGAACTCCGTCAAACCGTTTCGCGGGAAGCGAGACCGGCCAATTCGCGATCAGCACAGACGGCGGAGCCAACTGGGTGATTCGGACGGACCCGAGCCTGCCCATTGAGGTTGTATTCGATCCAGTCGCGCCTGGCGTCATGTACGGGATTTCTGAGTTTCGGTCGATCGTCAAGGACAAGGGGCAGAGCTGGAGCTTCCTGACTTCGCAGCCCGACTTCTTGACCCTCACCCTGGCCATCGACCCAGCAGGAAGAACGCTCTATGCCGGCACGTTCGGGGGAGGAGTCGAAGAGCTCGCGATCTCCGGCCGCACGGAGCCTCTGACCTCTTCCGCAGCTCCACCGCGCGTTCGACGTGCCCAGCCCAGATCCTGATTTGAGGGCTGGCGCGGGGCCTTCCGCGGCCCTTTCCGGCACGCGACTTGCAGAGTAAGGGCTTGAGTTCGGAGTTCGTTCGAGCTTGGGCAACGGTCTCGCCGGCCCAGTCAGGTCGGGAGGCCCAAAAGTAAGGAGTTTTCTATGAAACGACTCATCAACGCAGGCGCCTTCTGCTTGGCCGGGAGCCTGGCTCTCGTCCCAGCTTTGGCGCAAGAAGCCACCCAGCAGACGACGACTCAGACCGAAGTCACCAACGACGGGATGAATCAGACGACCAAGACGACGACGATCGAGGGCAAGGTCGTGCGTTACGAGGCCGGCAAGACCATCGTCGTCATGGGGCCTGACAACAAGGAAGTGTCCTACACGCTTTCGTCCAAGGTCATGGCGCCTGCCGACGTCCAGGTGGGGCGCACCGTGACGCTGTCGACCGAGCCCTCGGACAACGGGCCGGTGACCGTGACTCGCATTACGACCCGCTCGATGACCCCCGAAGGCAACATGAAGACCGAGACCCAGACGAATTCCACGGACGCGGCCGGCAATCAGACCTCGATGAAGGAAACGAACATCACGGGCACGGTGTCGGCGTTCGAGCCGGGCAAGTCGGTCACGTTCACGCTTCCCGACAAGAAGACCGTGGTCTACACGGTGACCTCGACTTCGGTCCTGCCGACCGATCTGGCCGTTGGCAAGACGTACACGGTGCAGACGACCCGGACGTCCTCGGGCGGACCGCTCGTCGTGAAGAAGATCACCTCGGTGCAGACGACCAAGAAGACGACCACCTCTAACTAAGAGGCGACTCCCCGTCTTAGCGCCCGAGAGGCTGGTGCCCCTCGGGCTTTTTCACGTCTGGACTTACTGTTTCTGGAGCAATCCGTCTTTTTCCATCCGGTCCGCGACGGCCGACGCCAGCTCGCCGATGAAGTTGTCGATGTGCGCGGGATCCACGGTCTTGCTGATGCCGGCCCAAACCAGCTGGTCCTGCTCCATGGAATAGACGAGCGTCTCGACCTTGACGACCCTGTCGGCCGTCAGATACCCGGGCGTACCCACCGTCTGCCAGCCCCAGCCCCAGTAACCGCCCCACATGTGACGGTAGTAGGGACGAGCCCAGACCGTCGGGGCCTCGTAGGAGTATTGCGTCTCGCGCCCCACGACCCGCATGACCACCATTCCCGAGAATCCCATGCTGTCGACCTTTGCCTTGGCCCTGTCCTGGTCCCGTTCCTCCGCATCCGACAGCACGGTGTACGCCGGAACGCCCTGCGCTCCGCGAGCGGTGATCTCCCGCGCCATCGCGTTCTCCGCAGTGTGTCGGATCGTCGGGTTCTTGCTGATGAAGAGGCCCACCACCTTGCGGCCTCTCAACTGCAGAGGCCGGGCGTCGGGGGCGCGCCACGTGGATTGAAAGGTCGTCGACGAGCAGGCCAGCGCTCCGATCACCAGGCTGAGGAGGGTCCACCGAATCGGCGTCCGAGGTTGTCTCATACTTCGCTCCTTCATGGCCGCGTGTGTGCGGCGGCATGTCCTGACCACTTCGACGCGAAGAGCCGCAGGGGACTTAGGCCAGATTCGGGGGCGCGAGAAGGCGGTCGAGCTTTCGGATGTCGACCGGTTTGACCAGATGATGGTCGAACCCCGCCTCCACCGACAGGAGGCGATCGGACTCTTGCCCGTACCCCGTCAGGGCGACGAGAAGCACCGAGCGCAACTCCGCGTTCTGCCGCAGCCGCCGCGCGACCTCGTGTCCATCCATCTCCGGCATGCCGATGTCCAGGAGCACGACTTCTGGCCGCATGCGGGCCGCCTCGGCAATCGCGGCTGGGCCGTTGGGGGCCGTGCGGACCTCGTGGCCCCCGGCGCGCAGATACTCCGCCAGGCTCTCGGCGGCATCCTCGTTGTCGTCGACGACCAGGATGCGCTTGGACGTCGACGCGCCCCGCGGCTCCGGATGGCCTCCCGACGGCTGCGGAGCCTCGGCCGGCACCGGCAGCCTCACCACGAACTCGCTCCCCCGCCCGGGGCCGTCGCTGAGCGCTTCGACCGTTCCGCGATGCAAATCCACCAAACGGCGCACCAGCGTCAGCCCCACGCCCAGTCCGCCCGAGGAGCGCGCCGAGGTGACGGGGCCCTGCACGAACAGATCGAAGGCCCGATTGCGCAGCTCCGGCGTCATGCCGATCCCGTTGTCCCGAATCCGGATGACGACCTCGTGGCCTTCCCGGCGAGCCGCCAACGAGATGCGGCCTCCGACGTCGGTGTACTTGGCCGCGTTGACCAGCAGGTTTACCAGGACCTGCTCCAAACGGGCGGGGTCGGCGCGCAGCGACACTGGCTCCTCCGGCAGCTCCATCGTGAGGCGATGGCCTCGCTCCGACAGCACGGGATGAGACTGCTCCACGGCTCGCTCCAGGATCGCCGCCAAAGCCACGGTCTCCTCGCGGAGCTCGATCTTCCCGCTGGTGATGCGCGAGACGTCCAGCAGGTCGTCCACCAGCCGCGTCACCCGCTGGAGGTTCCGGTCCACGATCGAGAGGGAGCGCGTCAGCACTTCGGGTTCGTCTGGCCGCAGGCGCATCAGGTGCATCGCGGTCACGATCGGTGCCATCGGATTGCGAAGCTCGTGCCCGAGCATCGCGAGAAACTCGTCCTTGCGCCGATTGATTTCGGACAATTCCTTCTCGCGCAGGAGCAGGGCAGCCTCCGCGTCCCGGCGGCGTGCCACCTCGGACTCCAGGGAGCTCGCCTTCTGTTGGAGCTGCGCGATGACGCGCGCCTGCTGATCCGACGCGCCCAAGCCGGTGTAACTCTCCGAGGGAACGACTTCGGCGTGCTCGGCGCAAATCTGGAGAAAGGGCTCGCAGTGGTCTTCACCGCCGAAGCCGTCGATGGGGTAGGCGCAGAGAAGCGAAAACGGGTGCGCCTTGCCCAGCTCGTTCCAGAGCCGCTCGAGCGCAATCGCGGCGTCGGGCTTTCCTTCCGCGC
>JBDTXY010000255.1:0-4662 GCA_040005945.1 Acidobacteriota bacterium | reverse complement strand
GACCGTTCGGGAGCGCGCGCACGACGCCGCGGCGGAGTTGGGCCGGGCCTTCGGCCGCCAGGCCGGCGCGCTGCGGATGTCGGGCCCCGCGCCGGCGCCTTTGGAGCGCCTCCAGGGCCGGTGGAGGTTTCAGATCCTCCTGCGGGCGCCGGATCGCCGCGCCGTGCTGCAGGCCCTGGAAGCCGCCATTCCGGACCGGCCGGCCGCCGGAAGCCACGTCGCGGTGGACGTGGATCCGCAGGACTTGATGTAGCCCCCCCGGTACAATCCTCCCGTGGACTCCGACAACGGCGATTTCGAAGAGCCGATCCTCCGGCTGCGCCGGCGGCTCGAAGAGCTGGCCGCCCTCCCCGATGACGCCGCGCACCGCCGGGAGATCGAGAAGGTCCGCGAGAAGTTGGACCGCGTCTCGCGCGAGATCTACTCGGGCTTGAACGCCTGGCAAAAAACGCTGGTCGCGCGCCATCCGGCCCGGCCATACCCGCTGGACTACATCGAGGCCCTGACCACGGACTTCGTCGAGCTCCACGGCGACCGCGCCTTCGCCGACGATCCCGCCATCGTGGCGGGATTCGCCGACTTCCGGGGACGCCCGGTGATGGTCGTCGGGCACCAGAAGGGCCGGGACACCAAGGAGAAGATCCGCCGCAACTTCGGCATGCCGCGCCCCGAGGGATTTCGCAAGGCGCTCCGCGTGATGCGGCTGGCCGAGAAATTCGGCCGCCCGATCCTCACGTTCATCGACACGGCCGGCGCGTATCCGGGCATCGACGCCGAGGAGCGAGGCCAGGCCGAGGCCATCGCCGTCAACCTTCGCGAGATGGCCCGATTCCACGTTCCGATCATCGTCACCGTCACCGGCGAGGGCGGCTCCGGGGGCGCGCTGGCGTTGGGCATCGGCGACCGCACGCTCATGCTGGAGCACGCGATCTACTCCGTCATCACGCCGGAGGGCTGTGCCGCGATCTTGTGGAGGGACGCCGCCCGCAAGAAGGACGCCGCCGAAGCGCTCAAGCTGACGGCGGCCAACCTGGCCGAGTTTCACGTCATCGACGAGATCGTGCCCGAGCCGCCGGGCGGCGCGCACGCGGATCCGGCCGGAGCCGCGGCCGCGCTGGGAGAAGCGATCGAACGGCACTTGACGCAAGTCTCCTCGCTGACGGCCGAAGAGCGCCGCGAGCGGCGCTACCGACACTTCCGCTCCCTGGGCCAGTTCGAGACCTCCGGCGCTTCGTGAGCGGGGCGATCGCCTCGCGGGAGCCCTCCGGGGGACGCGGACGCGATCTGTCCATGCCTCCAGGGACACTGGATCCCATGGATGTGCCCTGGCGACTGCCGGACCCGGAGACTGCGGAGGCCGCGCGGCTGGCGCGCGAAGCCGGAATCTCCGAGATGCTGGCCGGCCTTCTGCGGCGGCGGGGCGTCCGGACGGCGCAGGAGGCGCGGCGATTCCTGTCGCCCGACGCCGCCGGCCTGCACGAGCCGTCGCTCCTGATGGGCGCCGAGGCGGCCGCGGACCTGCTGGTTTCCACCGCCCGACGGGGCCGGCGCGTGGTCGTGTTCGGCGACTACGACGTGGACGGCGTCACGGCGGTTGCGCAGCTGCGCGCGGCGCTCACGCGCATCGGCGCCGACGCGGCGGCGTTCATCCCGCACCGGCTGCGCGACGGATACGGCCTCAAGCCCGACACAGTGCGGCGCGTGCTGCGGGAGCTCTCGCCCGCCGCCATCGTCACCGTGGACTGCGGCATCACAGCCGTCGAGGGCGTCGCCGCGGCGCGCGAGGCGGGCGTCGACGTCATCGTCACGGATCACCATTTGGTCCCCGCCGCTCTTCCGGACGGAGCCATCGTCGTCAACCCGAAACAGCCCGGATGCGCGTATCCCGAGAAGGAGCTGGCCGCCTGCGGCATAGCCCTCAAGCTGGCGCAGGTCATCGCCCGCCGCGCCGGCGTCTCGCTCTCGCAGGATTCGCTCCTGCGCGCGGCATGCCTGGGCACCATCGCGGACCTGGTGCCCTTGACCGGCGAAAACCGCGTCATCGCCGCCGCGGTGCTCTCCGCGCTGGCGCAGGCGCGCGCTCCCGGCCTGCGCGCGCTCTTAGCCGAGGCCGGCGTGGCCCCGGGATCCGCGCCCACCGCCGAGCAGGTCGCCTTTCGGATCGCCCCCCGGCTCAATGCGGCCGGGCGCCTGGATTCCGCTCTGCTGGCGCTGTCGCTCTTCGAGGAGCGCGACGGCGCACGCGCGGCGGAGACGGCCCGCGAGCTGTCCACGCGCAACACGGAACGCCAGGCCCTCGAGCGGCGCGTGGTGGCGGAGGCGCGCGAGCGCATTGCGCTGGATTCGAGCCTCGAAGGCGCGGCGCTGATCGTCGAAGGGGACGCGGGCTGGCACCGCGGCGTGCTGGGGATCGCCGCCTCGCGGTTGGCCCGGGAATATCACCGGCCGGTCTTGCTCTTCGGTCTGGAGGGGGAACAGGCGAGCGGCTCGGGCCGAAGCATCCCGGGAGTCTCGCTGCACGCGCTGATGACGCAGCTGCGGCAACACTTCACCGACTTCGGGGGCCACACGCAGGCCGTGGGCGCCAGCATGCCCCGGGCGGGCTTCGAGGCCTTTCGCTCGCAAGCGAGGGCGCTCTTTCGGGACCAGGTCTCCTCCGCCGCCCTCGCGCGACACGAGGACGCGGAGGCGGAGCTGTCCCTCCAATCCATCCACGGGGACCTGATCCAGGAGCTCGCCCGCTTGGAGCCCCACGGTTCCGGCAACCCCCGGCCCACGTTCCTCGCCCGGGGAATCCGCACGGCGGGCGCGATGCGCTCCGTGGGATCGCACGGTCTGAAGGGACGCCTCCGGCGGGATCGCGGCGATCTCGCGTGCATCGCCTGGGATCCGGCGCCGCAGCTGGCGGATTGGGCCGCCGGCGCCCGCCCCCTCGACATCCACTACCGCGTCGCTCCTCCCGAGCGGGGCTACGACCTTCAGATCGAGATCCTCGCCGCGCGCCCGGAGCAGCGCCCCGCGTGAAGCGCCGACGCCTGGAGCTCGTCGTGCTGGCCTGCGGCGGGATCTTCCTCGTGTATCTGATGGTGTCGTTCCATCCGGGAAAGCGTCCCGCCACGGCGAAGGCCCGGGGCAAGGTTTTGAACGCGCCCGGGATCGACTCGGCCGGAGAGGCGACCACGATGCTCGACGGCTTCGACTTCACCGAGACCGTCGGCGGGAAACCGCTGCTGCGCATCCGCGCCGACCGGACCGTCGGCTACGGTCTGGGCGCCGGGCTCGCGCCCAACCTCTACGCGGGGGAGAAGGTGACCCTGACCGCGTACCCCGAAGACGGCGCGCCGGTGACCGTTCACTCCGACCGCGCGAACTACGACGAGCGCAGCCGCGAGTCCAAGCTGACGGGCAACGTGCGGTGGACCGACACCGATGGCTCCCTGGCCGAAACCGCCGAAGCCCGTTTCCATCCGTCCAGCCGCACCCTCGAAGTCCCCGGCACGGTGCACTTCACGCGGGGCTCCATGGATCTGACGGCTCCTTCGGCTCTCTACGATCTCCAGGAGCGCGTGGTGCGGTTCGCGGGACCCGTCCAGGGCACGGGCACCGGCGCGGAGAGCGGGGGCATTTCCCGGCTCACCGCGAGCGCGGGTCTCTTCCGGCGGGATCAGAGCGTGCTGGAGCTGGAGTCCGCCGACGCGGAGTCGCGAACCGGCGACCGGTTTGCCTCCGACCATCTGATCTTGAAGCTCGAAAATCCCGGCAGCCGGCCCGAATGGGCTCGCGCCAACGGCAACGTGCGCGGGATCCTGTCCCCGGGTGGTCCGGCGGCCAAGGCTGCCGGGCACGCGGCGGGAGCGCCCGTGGAGCGGAAGTACACCGGCGAGCAGAGCATGCTCATTTTCGACGAGGCCGGAAAGCCCAAGAGCTTCACGTTGACCGGCTCGCCGGCGCTTCTCTGGGAGAAGGACCGGCGGCTGACGGCCAAGCAGATCGACATCGCGTTCGCCGAGGGACGCGCCACATCGGCCCGCGCTTCCGGCGGCGTTCGCATCGACTCGGCCGACAGCCGGGGCGAAGCCGACCAGGGGACCCTGGGATTCGGCAAGGACGGCGCCACGGAAAATGCGGCGCTGGACGGAAATGTTCACGTGGAAGCGGGAGACCGCAAGGGGCAAGGCGCCCGGGCGGTCGAGGTCGGCTCGGGCGGGACCTGGGTTCTGACCAGCTCTCCGGCCCTCGCGGCCAAGGTGGAGAGCGGCGCGTCACGCATCACGGCGGACCGTATCGAGATCGCGCGCGAGAGCGGCCAGATCCGCGCCGAGGGCCAGGCGCGCGCCGTGTTCGCCCCGGATACCCAAAAGAAACAGTACACCGTGACCTTCGTCGGAGATCCCAAACGCCCCGCGTACGGCCGCGGGGATCGGATCACTCTGGACGATCAGCATCATCTGGCCACACTGTCCGGTTCCGCCTCGCTGTGGCAGGACACCTCCTCGCTCTTCGCCGACGACATCACCCTCTCGGACGCGGACAAGAGCGTGACCGCCGTCCAGAACGTGCGCGCCGTCATGAGCCCTCCCAAAGAGAAGGACAGAGACAAGGAGAAGGACAAGGAGAAGGGGAGCCCGACCTCCGCCCAGGACAAGGCGGCCTCGGTGATCC